>NZ_DBLZZO010000002.1:0-161692 GCF_057858645.1 Eubacterium sp. | reverse complement strand
ACAGTGGATTTGTAATGGCAATTTAGTAGATGGATATTTAGACCCTGTTGATGAAAAAATTAAATATATAGAAATATTTAAAAAATCGGCAGTAGAAGATTCAAATTATAAGGGCGAATATTCTAAGGAAAGCGGAACAGAATACAAAGCTGGAGATGTAGTTAAATTCATAAACGAATACAATGAAACAAGGTATTATGAGTGCCAAAGAGATTTGAGTAATCTACACTTTATAGATGAAGAATCATCATATCCATATTATGGAGCAGAAGTTTTGGAATTTATGAATGTTGGAGGAGGTCATAAATACCTACCACCCAGACAACTAAACAATGATTGGAAGATTGTGTTTGAGTTTGATAATGATTTAGCAGAAGAGTTAGGTGTAAGTATTAGTTTAGGTGGCATTAACATAAAGCAAAGTCAAACTATATATCTAAATGAATATATTACAAATTCTTATTCAATTGTTGTTTCAAAAGTTAATGAGAAATTTTGGAAAACATTTAAGGCTACATTATATACTGCAAGAGAAGTTTTTTCGAAGGAATGGGATTTATCAGGCAATGTGCTAAAGAACTTTTGGAAACCAAAGAATTTGTTATATCATCCAAACGGAAAAATCAATTTATCTTTTATATATGAGATAGAAAATATTGAACTTGAAGACGATAAGTTTAATTTAACAGGTCGCTATATTACAGATGAAGATGGTAGCAATGTGCTTTACGGAAGTTCTAATTCAAATAAAGTATCTTTTACATTGAATCCACTTTTTAAGAAATGGATGTCTGCTGAACAGTTGTACCAGTTTATTGATGCTCCTGAAAAGTATGGCTCGTTAGTCTACAGACCATTCAAATTAAATTCGCTGGGACTTCCTTTTTTAGAACCGGGAGATATGGTTACATTTGGTGTAGATAAGTGGTCATCAGATTCTGATGGAAATCCTGTTACAGTTAGAGAACAGATTGACTCGGTTGTATTTGAAAAGACAATGTCAGGAGTTACATCCTTAAAGGACGAATATACTGCAAAGAAGGAGTAAGTATGATTATTATTGAAGATGGTTTAGAGCGAGAAGCTACAGAAGAAGAATTAAAAATGATCGAAGAACATGAGAATGTAGAAAAAGAATTAATGCAGAAGAATGAAGAATTGGCTGATTTAGAAAGAATATTAAGTGAATCAGATTATAAAATTATTAAATCTTACGAAAACAGCTTAATAGGCAAAGAATTAGAATATGATATAGAGCAACTTCACATTGAAAGACAAAATATGCGTGACAAAATTAATGAAGTAAAAAATGAAGTGGCTAAACTCAAAGAAAGGTTAGGAGGTGTATAATCAGTGAATAGTACATCAAAAGAAGAAAATATTATTTCTATTGAATTTGGCAGCAATATCAAAGTCACAACACCAGCGGTGTTTCAACATGATACCGGTCAAATTTTAAAATTCATTAATGTTCCAGATGGAGCAGAAGTACAGTTTTCAAATAGTAATTCAGAAAAAACTTCAAACAGAATAATTCAGGAAAGTCAGGTTATCATACCTGACTTTTTAATTGCAGAAGGATTGGAAATTACAGCGTATGTTCAATATATAAATGAAGATTCGCAAACAACTAAAAAGAAAATAACTATCCCTATTATTCCCCGCGCAAGACCGGGCGATATAGTTCCTGAACCGGAAGAAGAAAGTTTCAGACAACAGGTGGAAGGAATAATGCAGGAAACAAAGGAGATAGCGGAATCAATAAGGAAAGATGCGGACAGTGGAAAATTTAACGGTCAGGATTATGTCATTACCGAAGAGGATAAGCAGGAAATAATTCAGGAAGTTAAGGACAGCGCAGCAGTTTTCATTACAGAAGTATAAGGAGTGAAATATGGATGAAAAAACATAAGTTATCAATAGTTGCAGCAGAACAGAAAAAACTACAGGATATATCCATAACTGACGGACAACTTATTTTTGTAAAAGATAAGGGGAGAATTGTTCTTGACTTAAATGGGAAAAGAACATTCTATAACAAAATAAACATTCTTGAAACAGATGAAGAAAGAGAAGATTATGAAACAGATTCAACCTGTTTTTGCTTTGTGAAAAAAACAGGAATTCTATGGTTTTATGATAATCAGTGGGTGCAGGTTACAGGAAAGGAACAGTGCAATCTTGTTAAGAGTTATGTTTTACCGTCTAAAGGTAAAGATAATGAGTTGTATGTGAATATGGCAGAAAGAAACATATCTGTGTGGAATACGTCTTCAAATGAGTATGTCAAGGTAGGAGAAACAGTGGAAGTTATTTCAAAAGATTACATAAAAAACTTATTCAGACAGGAAGGAGGAGAATAAATGTCAGAAATAAAGGAAGTATTAGATGCCCTTGGTTTGTCAATTTATCATTCAGAGATACTGGCATTACTTGAGCAGAAAGAAACAGTAGGTACAGCACAGACAAAAATTGATGAATTAAAAAAGACTGAACTTAAAAATATTAACGATGCTTTAGATAAGTTAAATGGTGACGAAAATACGGAAGATTCCGTAAGAGCTCTTATTAAGTCAGTGAAAGCAGAATTAGAAGCCAAGATAAAGTCAGTCACTTATGATGATTCAAAAATAAAGTCTGATGTGGAAGCCAATACTACTGCAATAGCAACATTAAATGGAAACGCACAGACTGAAGGCTCTGTTGCTAAACAGGTGGCAGATGCCGTAGCTAAAATTATAGCTGAAGCACCAGAAGCTTATGATACTTTAAAAGAAATAGCAACCTGGATTTCAACACATGAAAATGATGCGTCGGCAATGAATCAGACTATTCAAACAAATAAGACTGATATTGCTAATTTAGTTAAATTAGTAGGTTCATTACCTGAAGGTAGCGAATCAAAAACAATCGTAGAATATATTAATTCTAAGGTTGCCAGTGTAGATTTCACAGCTGCTATCGCTACTGCTAAACAGGAAGCCATTAGTGCGGCTGCTACAGATGCTAAAACAAAGGCTGATACTGCTGAAACAAATGCCAAGAACGCAGTTAAAGAACTCGCAAATGGGCAGGTAAAAACAAATACAGATAATATTGAAGCGTTACAAGGTAGAGTTGAATCTTTAGAAGGTGTAACCATAGTTTCCATTTCAGCCGATAAAATTAGAGCATTGTTTGAACAGTAGGAAAAGAGGTGCATTATGGCTAAAGAAACAATGGAAGTTTTAGATTCAACCGGATTAGGAATAATTCAGGGCTTACTTAAAAGTATGTACATCAGGCAGTATGTAATAACTACAGCTACTGATTGGAACACATTAACAAATACAGGTATTTATCATATTAAGACAACAGCTTGTACGAACTGCCCTACAACTAACTGGGGAACTTTGTATGTAAGTGGAGAAGGAACTGTATTTCAGATTTGGATTCCTGATGTTGCCTTGAATAAAATGTATAAAAGATACAACAGCGGTGGATGGAGTGATTGGGCTACTTTAGCATTAACAGATACTGTTATTTCTAAATATGCTGGTTCTGATTCAGCGGGCGGAGATGCAAATAATGCAAAGAAGCTGGGTGGTTTTCCTGTAAGCAGCGGAACTAATCAGGTGTTTTCAACAATTCCAAGTATTGGTGCAGATGGAGTAATGGAAGTCGGAAAATATATTGATTTTCATGCAAGTGCAACAAGCACATCTGATTATGATGTGAGAATAACAGCAGGTTTAGGAACCTTAAGTTTAGGTGATGCAGATGTTAGCATTTCGAAATTAAATGGACAGACTTATGATACTGGATGGCAAAACATTACAGATTTTGGCTCTAATATAGCCTGTGCAAGTGGACAGCGTTGTAAATATAGACGTGTAGGAAAGGTTGTTGACTTACATGGAGTTATCGTGAATAGTGCAGTAGTAGACCCATTAGCTACATCTACATTTTATAAGATATTTGCATTACCATCAGGATATAGACCTTCATATCCAGTGTTTCATATTTGTGGCGATGTTGGTTCAGGCAAATATTGGTTAATGATTGTTAATACAAGTGGAAAAGTTGTAATCGCCAGCTATAGCGGTGGCAAAACTGTTCCCATTAATACACATTTAAGTTTTGATGTGACTTTTTTAGTGGCATAATTTTAAAATTAAGAGGTAATTTAAGATGAAAAAAAGAGTATTCAAAAAGACATATCCTGTTCAGTATATCTATCCTAATGATACAGATACATATCAGTATACAGAAGATACTTATACTGTATTTGAGGGTATGTTAGACGAAGTTAAAATCTGTTTTTATAGTCGAGTTCAGTCAGTTTTGAGAAAAACTACTGATGGTGGAAAAACTTATGACGATACATATGATAATTTATTAGTTCCAAGTTATTTCACAGCATTAGATGTAGATTTTGACGAAATTATAGAAAACGTAATCCCTTCAAATGATGGAATGGTTAAGGAAATTACAGAAAAATTGTAATTTTTATTAAGAGAAAATTTATAAGTAAGTGCATTTAGGACCGTAAACATAAGGTCTTATTTTTTTACAACAAAATAAAGAAAAGGAGTACAAATATGAAACACATTAAAGAAATCGTAACAGCAATAGGAAGCATGTTGTCTTCCATATTAGGAATATTATACATTCCTACATTATTAATGGTGCTTTGTAACATTATTGACTATGGAACAGGCTTAATGGCTGCAAAGTACAGAGAAGATGGAACCATAAGTTCATACAAGAGCTTTAGGGGAATTGCAAAGAAAGTGTCAATGTGGCTGTTGGTAGTTGTAGGTGCAGTAATAGACCAACTGATTTTGTATGCATCACAGACAGCAGGAATAACTCTTCCGTTTACTTTTTTGGTAAGCTGCATAGTGGCAATATGGATTACATGTAATGAACTGATAAGTATTTTAGAAAACATAGTAGATATTGGAGTTGAAATACCATCTTTTCTGATGCCATTAGTTAAGAATATAAAAAGTCAGACAGAAGAAAAGATACATATGGATGATGAAGAAAGTGAGGGATAATTAGAATGAAAGTATTTATAAGTCAGCCAATGAGAGATAAAACAGATGAGCAGATTAAGTCAGAAAGAGAAAAAGCAATTAAAGCAATAAGGGAAAAGCATAATGAAGAGGTAGAAATCATTGACAGCTTTTTTGAAAATGCACCACATAATGCAAAGCCATTGTGGTTTTTAGGAAAGAGCTTGGAACTTTTGGCAGATGCAGATATTGCATATTTCTGTAAAGATTGGGATAAATACAGAGGATGTAAGATTGAGCATACATGTGCAGAAGAATATGGAATTGAAGTGATGGAAAGTGAGGTGTAAATTATGGGATATAAGAATTTTAAGCAGAAAGATACTAAGTGGAACAAGAATTATTATTCCGGGGGAACAATTTCAGCACAAGGTTGTGGCCCAACATCTATAGCAGATGCAGTATATGATTTAGTCCCATCTATTACACCAGCAAAAACAGCAAAATGGATGGAAGATAATGGATGTTCATGTCATGGCAGTGGAACATACTACAGTGGAATGGTAAAAGGATTAAAACATTATGGATATACAGATTCAACACAGCTTAATTACACTTCTTTATATGGAAAGAAAAACAATGCCGTTGTAACAGATTTCTTAAAGAAGATTAAATCAGACAAATATGTTGGAATAGCTTGTATGGGTAAATCTATATGGACTACATCAGGTCATTATGTATTTGTCCGTGAAGTCACAAAAGACCACATTTATATTTATGACCCATATAACGATTCCAAAGAGTGCGAAAAAACAACTCGTGCTAAATGGGAGCAGTACGTTAAGTATTTATTCTTGATTAAAAAGCCAATCAAGTACATCAAGACTACAAAGAAATGTCACAAGAGGAAAGCTCCAAAAGCCTTAGCAAGAACTAAGAGCCTGGGCAAATTCAAAAAAGGTCAGAGACTTGCAGTGGATAAGGTTCAGGGTAAGTTTTATCATATTATGGGATATGAATGTTGGGTGTACAATGCAAATACAAAAATTTGTAAATAAATTAAAAAAGGAGCATCAATAAATGGTGCTCCTAAATTTCTTATTTGATTTTATGCAACGCAAAATGCAACGCAAACGGTTTTAAATACAAGAAAAGCCCTTTAAATAAGGGCAAAAAAGAAGCGCGAGACGGGGATCGAACCCGCGGCCCCCTCCTTGGCAAGGAGGTGCTCCACCACTGAGCCACTCGCGCATTGATTACTGTGTGATGTCTTGTGTGTCACACGCAAGATATATAATACAGTATGAATTAACTTTTGTCAACAAAAAAATCAAAAAAAATTAAAAAAATTTACAACCACTATTTTTACTAATAAATCATACCAAAAAACAAATACAAAACATACACAGAAATTAACATAATGATATACATTAAATATAATTGCAAATATTAAACATTCTGATTTGAATTTAAACAAAAACTAAAATCCTATAAAAATAATAGAAAAAATATAAATGAAAATAGACAAAAGCAGGGGATTGTGTTTTAATAGTAGTGTTGTAAAAAAAGAGAAGTGAGGTCGGCTTATGGCAATTGATTGGACCATATTAGACGGTATACAAAAGATATTTGGTGGAAGTTTTATGGACTGGCTGATGCCAAAGATAACGGTACTTGGAAATGGTGGCATTGTCTGGATTATAATTGCAGTATGCCTAACATTGACTAAAAAACATCGTAAAGCAGGCTTTTTAGTTTTAATAGGAATGTTACTGGGGCTTATAATAGGAAATGGCATCCTAAAGAATGTAGTAGCCAGATCAAGACCATGTTGGATTAATAAGGATTGGCAGATGCTTATTAGCATACCAAAGGATTATTCGTTCCCATCAGGTCACACACAGGCTTCAGTGATTGCGGCAACAATTCTTACTTTATATAAGAAAAAATGGGGTATAGTTGTTATACCACTTACAGTTATCATAGCATTTTCAAGACTATATTTATATGTGCATTTTCCAACCGATGTGTTAGGTGGAGCATTGCTTGGTTTAATAATAGGCTTGTTTACATACTATGTAGGAAATAAGATTATTGAAGCAAGAATATATAGTAAGAAGTAATTAAATGATTCAAAAAATGAGATAATCCTGAAACTGCAAAGAGAAGTGTAGATTCGAAAACTAAGGACGCTGGTATAAATATTATGCAGAAAAATAGGCATTATATTTAATAAAATAAATATAAAAAGAAAACATTAAAATATATAACATATAAAGAGGGCAGAAAAATGAAGATTTCAACAAAAGGAAGATATGCATTGAGAGTTATGATTGATTTAGCACAAAATGCAGATGAAAAATATATTTCCTTAAAGGATGTGGCAGAAAGACAGCAGATTTCCATGAAATATTTGGAAATGATAGTTTCGCTACTTCATAAAGGAGGTATGGTTAATAGTTTAAGAGGAAAGTCAGGTGGATACAAATTAGCAAAAACACCGGCTGAATATAAAGTTGGTGATATTATCAAATTAGCTGAAGGTTCACTGGCACCGGTTACCTGTTTAGAAGAAGGTGAAACATGCGAAAGAGCAGAGCAGTGTGTAACACTTCCCCTTTGGCAGAAATTAGATTCAGTTATAAATGATTATCTTGATAGTGTAACTTTAGAAGATGTAATTGAAAAGAAAATTTCTTAAAAGAAGAATCAGACACATTAAGAATAAAAAACTAAAAATAAGCAACAAAAAAAACATCCATTGGATGTTTTTTTTGCTTATTTAAATTGATGACTTTGAATTGATAATCTTGCACCACTTACATATCCACTAAAGAATAAGTAGCTTGACATATCAATAGTCTGTTTCTTATATCTTACATTCTTATCACCGTTAAGAGTTCTCTTTGCTGCTGTGATACAACTTTTATTTAAAGATTTGTTATCGTACAATGCTAATGATCTTTTTAATGAACCATTTCTAACAGGACCGAACTGATAAGGCTGATAAACAACACCATTTAATGAGTTTGGATAACTTTTAGATTTTACACGGTTCATAATAACAATACCAACAGCCTTTTTTCCGGCGAAACATTCAGCACCGGCTTCGCTATAAATAATAGCAGACATTAATCTTAACTGTTTCTTTGTGTAATTATTTTTTACTTTAATATTAATAGTAGCGTATGTTTTCTGATTTGCATTTGAAATCAATGTAACTACAGAAGAACCTTTTTTAACACCTCTTATAACACCTGTTGCTGAAACAGTGGCAACTCTTGGGTTGCTTGATGTTATTGTGTAATTCTTCAATTTTTTTCTCTTTATCTTAAGTAATTTGTATGCTTTTACATTTTTGTTTACTTTTACTGTTTGTGTGGCTGTTACTTGAGTAGTGGATGCTGTCTGCTGAACTGTTGTCTGCTGTGTAGGTTCAGCCGCTTTAACAGTCATAGTGCTTACTGCACATGATGTAAAAAGTAAAAGTGCTAAACTTAAAAATCTCTTTTTCAAAACAACCTCCAAATTTGTTACAAATTTATTACATTTGTCTCACGAATGTCAATTATGCCGTAAAATTTGTAATTTGTCAAGGTTATTCATGTAATAATAATGCCATATTCCAGTAATTTCCTAATAATTATTTACTTATTTTAGGAGGATATTTCGGTATGCTCAAAGTAAACTTACCTTATACAAACCTATAATAAATATATAAACAAGGGTAGATTAGGGCATTTTTCACTATAATTTGTCACTAAGAATATTTTACAGAAAAATGTCAAAAATAAAGATTAAAAAAATCCTATTAACCTTATATATAACATTGGGAAAAGAATTGTAAAAAATTAAAAAATGTGTAGAATATATAGAGAAAAGGTTATTCCTATAAGAAACAAAGGAAAAAGTTTTGAAAAGGTATTTACAAATTTTGAATAAGGTTATATAATTCCTAGTAAATTAATAGGAATTAATAAGGAGGAAAGAATTATGTATATATACGCAGATAATGCAGCAACAACTAAAATTAGTAAATCAGCACTTGATGCGATGATTAAAACAAATGAAGAAGCTTACGGAAATCCATCCAGCTTACATAGCGTTGGACAGAAGGCTAAGGAAGTTTTGGAACAGGCGAGAGTTGATATAGCTAAGTGCATTGGTGCGGACTTTAAAGAAATATATTTCACATCAGGGGGAAGCGAAGCTGACAATCAGGCAATTATTTCAGCTGCTAAACTTGGTGCATTAAGAAATAAGAAACATATTATTTCTACAAAAATTGAACATCATGCAGTTCTTCATACTTTAAATAAATTAGAAAAAGAAGGATTTGAAATTACGTTATTAGATGTGCCTGAAAACGGTGTTGTTAATGTAGAAGATGTTGAAAATGCAATTAGAGAAGATACAGCATTGGTTACAATTATGTTTGCCAACAATGAAATCGGAACATTACAGCCAATTAAGGAAATCGGTGCAGTTTGTAAGAAACATGGTGTTGTTTTCCATACAGATGCAGTTCAGGCAGCAGGTCATGTTAAGATTGATGTAAATGAATTAAACATAGACATGCTCTCAATTTCAGGTCACAAATTCCATGGACCAAAGGGTGTAGGTGTTTTATTTGCGAGAAAAACTGTTCCACTTACTAATGTAATAGAAGGTGGCGCTCAGGAAAGAGGTAAGAGAGCCGGTACAGAAAATCTTCCTGGAATCGTTGGAATGGCAGTAGCTTTACAGGAAGCTTGTGCTAATATGGAAGAAAATGCAAAGAAGGAAACAGCTTTAAGAGACAGATTGATCAAAGGTTTATCAGAAATTGAATATTCAATGTTAAATGGTGATCATGAGAAGAGACTTCCAGGTAATGTAAATTACATTTTTGAAGGTATTGAAGGTGAATCTCTTCTATTATTATTAGATGCAAGAGGCATTGCAGCTTCATCAGGTTCTGCATGTACATCAGGCTCACTTGATCCAAGCCATGTATTACTTGCAATAGGAAGACCTCATGAGATTGCTCATGGTTCACTTAGACTTACAATTACTGCTGAAAATACAGAAGAAGAAATCGACTACATTGTTGAAAAAACAAAAGAAGTAGTTGCTTACTTAAGAAGTATTTCACCGGTATGGTCAAGAATGATGGAAGAAAAGAACAACAAATAAAGTACATTAATATATATTGTGATTAGATGCAAAAGCAATTTTGTATTGAAAGGAGATTTAATATGTTATATAGTGAGAAAGTAATGGATCATTTCATGAATCCTAGAAATGTAGGAACAATCGACGACGCAGACGGTGTTGGAGAAGTAGGAAACGCTAAATGTGGCGATATAATGAAAATATTTATAAAAGTAGATAATGATATTATTTCAGATGTAAAATTTCAGACATTTGGATGTGGTTCAGCTATTGCAAGTAGCTCAATGGCAACAGAATTAATTAAGGGAAAACCATTAAGTCAGGCACTTGAACTTACAAACAAGGCTGTAGCTGAAGCATTAGATGGTTTGCCAGCACACAAACTTCACTGTTCAGTATTAGCTGAAGAAGCTATTAAGGCAGCTATTGAAGATTATCAGAAGAAAAAAGAAGCTGGAGAAGTAAAATAATTTTATTAATTCTCTTGCATTCTAGGTTGTTGTGTGATTAAATAAAGAGTCGATTGTCAAGACAGAGGCTGGCATAATATATACGGTTGATACACATTTATGCCTGACACCCATTGGGCGTGATGTGCAGGATGCCACTGGCTATGTTTTGAAGTATGAAGATTGACTGATTTTACAAGCTTATAATTCATAAGATTAAAAAACAAAAAAGGATTGGAAGAGAAAAGTGAGTATTAAAGAAATTCAAGATGAAATTATTAAGTTAAAAAAAGAAAAAGATATTTGTATATTAGCCCATTGTTATCAGAATCCTGAAATTTTAGAAGTGGCAGATTTTACAGGTGACAGTTTTGGACTTTCTGTTGAAGCGGCAAAAACTGATGCAAAAACAGTTATTATGTGTGGCGTTAGATTCATGGCTGAAACAGTTAAAATTTTATCACCTGATAAGAAAGTTATTTTGTCAAATGCTGATGCAGGTTGCCCAATGGCAGAAATGATGGACAAGGACTTAATCGAACAGGTTAAGAAAAGTTATCCGGATTACACAGTTGTAGCTTACATTAATACAACAAGTGAGTTGAAGACAATATGCGATGTTTGCGTAACATCATCTTCAGCAGTTACAATTTGTAATAAGATTGAAAGTGACAAGATTTTATTTATACCGGATTGTAATTTAGGTGATTGGGTTTCACAGCAGATTCCTGATAAAGAATTCAAGTTACTTTCAGGTGGTTGTCCAACTCATGCAAGAATGAGTAAGGAAGATGTGAAGAAGGCAAAAGAAAAATGGCCTAACGCACAGTTGTTAGTTCATCCTGAGTGTAAACCTGAAATTGTTGAACTTGCTGATTATGTTGGCTCAACAACAGGAATTATGAATTATGCAAGAAAAAGTGATCATAAGGAATTTATTATTGGTACAGAGAATTCTATCGTAACTCATTTACAGATGGAATGTACAGATAAGATTTTCCATCCATTGTCAAAAGATTGTGTATGCCACAATATGAAGGCAACAACTTTAACAGATGTTTTAAACTGTTGTAAGGGTGTTAGTGGTGATGTAATTGAAATGGATGAAGATACAAGAATTAAAGCGAAGAAATGTATCGACAAAATGATTGAAATGGGATAAATTAAAATTAAATTAAAATAATGAGTATAAGGCTGAAATGTATTTTCAGCCTTATGTTATTATCAAAATCCTATAGAAAATTTAGGAGGAAAATATGAAAGCATTAATAGCTATGAGTGGCGGTGTTGACAGCAGCGTTGCAGCAGTTTTTATGAAAGAAAAAGGATATGATCCAATAGGCGTTACAATGAAGCTTTACGACAACGAGGATATTAATATTTCTAATGAAAAAACATGTTGTTCATTAAGTGATATTGAAGATGCAAGAAGTATTGCTTTTCAAGAAGGATTTCCATATTATGTTTTCAATTTCAAGGCACAGTTTAGAGAAAAGGTAATGGATAAGTTTGTTAATTGCTATAAATGCGGTATGACACCTAATCCATGTATTGACTGTAACAGATATTTGAAATTTGACGAGTTAGACAGAAGAGCCAAAGAGTTAGGCTGTGACGTTATCGTAACAGGTCATTATGCAAGAATCAGATTTAACGAAGAGACAGGTAAGTACGAACTTCTTAAAGGTATAGATGACTCAAAAGACCAAAGTTATGTTCTTTATTACATGACTCAGGAAGAATTAAGCAGAACAATGTTTCCTTTAGGGGAATATACAAAAGACGAAATCAGAAAGATTGCAGAAGAGCATGAACTAATTAACGCCAACAAACACGATAGTCAGGATATTTGTTTTATTCCTGACGGTAATCACATGAAGTTTATAGAAGAATATACTCATGAAAAAGTTGGCAGAGGTAATTTCCTTGATATTAATGGAAAAGTAATTGGCCATCACAATGGTTATTACAGATATACAGTAGGTCAGAGAAAAGGAATTAATGTTAATCGTGATGGAAAACATTATGTATTAGAAATCAGACCGGAAACAAATGAAGTTGTAGTTGGTAGAAATAAAGACTTGTTTGCTAATCAGTTAATTGCATCTGATTTTAACTGGATTTCAGGTGAAACTCCAACAGAGCCTATAAGAATCAGTGGTCGAACAAGATACCATCAGCCATTAACAGAAGGAACAGCAGAAGTTTTAGAAAATGGTGACGTAAAAGTTACATTTGATGAACCAATCAGAGCCATTACAAAAGGTCAGTCAGTTGTTTTATATAACGGCGATGTTGTTTTAGGTGGCGGTGCCATAGTGAAATCAATGAACAGCCAGGTATAAATTTATCAATTAAGATTAAGGCTAACACCCAAAATATAATATATGAACAAAAAAGCAATTTCTATTTAAACTATTTTTTACAAAAACATAAAGTTTAGTAAGAAGAACAGTTTTAAGTAGAAGTTGCTTTTTTACAAAATAATTGGTGTTTTAACATATGATACAATATAGTAAAATAGAAAATATAAAAAACATCTTAAAACATACTAAATATATATACAATAAATATTTTTTTAAAAAAGCTAATATTTCCTATTGACATTGTAGGAAATAAGTTGTATCATTCCTATTGTAAACAAAACCTACTAAACATATAGGAAATAAAACATTTCTTATAACAAGGAATTAAAAAGGAGTAAGGTAATGAACAAGACAAAGACAGCGTATAATTACAAAATGAGAAAAACATACTGTTGTGTCAGAAGTTACATAGGAAATGCAAAGGCACGAATGTGCAGTTAATATATAATAAGAAGTAATGATTTGAGATTACCGATGAGCCAATTAAATGTAAGCCAAAAGAAAGCTAAAGGAAATATCAAATTATTGAATTAAAGTTTTATAAAAAAAATTGGAGGAAACAAAAATGGCAAAAGTTTACGAAAGTGCATCAGAGTTAGTTGGTAAGACACCACTACTTAAATTAAATAAATATCAGGAAAGCGTAGGAGTTAAGGACGCAAGCATTTTAGCAAAGCTTGAATATTTAAATCCTGCAGGAAGTGTTAAGGACAGAGTTGCTCTTCAGATGATTGAAGATTTAGAAGAGAGCGGACAGATTAAACCAGGAGCAACTTTAATTGAGCCAACATCAGGAAACACAGGTATTGGTATTGCAGCAGTTGCCGCATCAAAGGGATACAAAGTAGTAATTACAATTCCTGAAACAATGAGTATTGAAAGAAGAAACATTATTAAAGCATACGGTGCTGAAATTGTTTTAACAGACGGAGCAAAGGGAATGAAGGGCGCAATTGCTAAGGCTGAAGAGTTAAAGGAAGCAACTCCTGGTTCAGTAATTCTTGGACAGTTTGTAAATCCTTCAAATCCTAAGGTTCATAGATTAACAACAGGACCTGAAATTTGGGAAGACACAGATGGTAAGGTTGACATTTTTGTTGCAGGCGTTGGTACAGGTGGTACTGTTACAGGTGTAGGTGAATATTTGAAATCAAAGAACCCTAACGTAAAAATTGTTGCAGTAGAACCCAAAGACAGTCCTGTTCTTTCAGAAGGCAAAGCTGGAGCACATAAGATTCAGGGTATTGGTGCAGGATTTGTTCCTGATGTACTTAATACTGAAATCTATGATGAAATTATTCCTGTATCAAATGAAGATTCTTTTGAAACAGGTAAGGCAATTGCGAAAACAGAAGGTGTTTTAGTTGGTATTTCATCAGGTGCAGCATTATTTGCAGCAAAGGAACTTGCAAAGAGATCTGAAAACAAAGGAAAAACTATTGTAGCATTACTTCCTGACTCAGGAGACAGATACTACAGCACGGCTTTATTCCAGTAGAAATTAAATAGAAATATAAAAAAATAAAACAAAGATAGAATAACGAAAGAAAACATGGCTTTATAATGACAGTTAATGTAAAGCTAGATAAAAGCACTGATTTTAGCAAAAATATAGTGCAAAATAAAGAGCAAAATATAATTGAATAAGAAATTATATTAAGTATAATAAACAAGAAAAAACAAATAGGAGATTTAAAAATGAGCGAAAGAAATTATAAATTTGAAACATTACAGTTACACGTAGGACAGGAACAGCCGGATCCAGCAACAGATTCAAGAGCAGTACCAATTTACCAGACAACATCTTATGTATTTAAGAACTCAGCACATGCAGCAGCAAGATTTGGATTAGCTGATGCAGGTAACATTTATGGTAGATTAACAAACTCAACACAGGGTGTATTCGAAGACAGAATCGCAAAACTTGAAGGTGGTGTGGCGGGTCTTGCAGTTGCATCAGGTGCAGCAGCAATTTCATACACAATTCAGGCTTTAGCAGGAGCAGGCGAACATATTGTTGCCCAGAAGACAATTTATGGTGGTACATCAAACCTTTTAGCACATACATTACCAAACTATGGTATCACAGCTACATTTGTAGATGCTCATAACTTAGAAGAAGTTGAAGGAGCAATTCAGGAAAATACAAAGGCTATCTACCTTGAAACATTAGGAAACCCTAACAGTGATATTCCTGATCTTGATGCTATCGCTGAAATTGCACATAAGCATGGACTTCCTGTAGTAGTTGATAACACATTTGGTACACCATACCTTATTCGACCAATCGAACATGGAGCAGACATTGTTGTTCATTCAGCAACTAAGTTCATCGGTGGTCATGGAACATCACTTGGTGGTGTAATCGTTGACGGTGGTACATTTGATTGGGCTGCAAGCGGAAGATATCCTGGAATTTCAGAACCAAACCCAAGTTACCATGGCGTAAGATTTACAGAAGCAGCAGGTCCTGCAGCTTTTGCAACATACATTAGAGCAATTTTACTTAGAGATACAGGTGCAACAATTTCACCATTTAATGCGTTCTTATTACTTCAGGGTACAGAAACATTATCTCTTAGAATTGAAAGACATAACGAAAACACTAAAAAGGTTGTTGAATATTTATCAAATCATCCATTAGTTGAAAAAGTAAATCATCCATCATTACCAGATCACCCAGATCATGGGTTATATGAAAAATATTTCCCAAATGGTGGGGCAAGTATCTTTACTTTCGATATCAAGGGTGGTCAGGAAGAAGCTCATAAGTTTATTGATAATCTTCAGTTATTCTCATTACTTGCTAACGTTGCAGATGTTAAGTCATTAGTAATTCATCCTGCAACAACAACACATAGCCAGTGCACAGCTGAAGAATTAGCAGAACAGAACATTAATCCAAACACAATCAGATTATCAATTGGTACAGAAAACATTGATGATATTATTGAAGACTTAGATGAAGCATTTAAGGCACTTCAGTAATTAACATAACAATTGATTGAAAATATATAGGCAGGCATAGACGGGAAACCGTTTATGTCTGCCTTGATTTTTTTAAAAATATTATAAGTACCATATAAATGAATGTGTACTTGATTTTTAAAATAAATAATATAAAATCGTTATAGGTATTAATATTTGTTTCGCGAAAATTATTTCGTGTGTGCTAAGGTTAAGTTCATTCATATTAGAGGACAGTTAGAATAAGAACTTTAGACACGATGATTTTATAAATAAATTAATGAAAATTGAACAAATTAAGTAGTAAAAATTAAATAAATATATTGCGAGGTTGTATATGGATTATTATAAAAGAGCAGTAGAATTAAACGATGACACAGTAGCTAACAGACGTTATATACACGAAAATGCAGAAGTAGGTTTGGAACTTCCAAACACAGTTGAATATATAATGAAGAAGTTAGAAGAGTATGGCTTAAAACCTGAAAAGTGTGGCCATGGTGTAACCGCAACAGTAGGTAGAGGTGGAAAAGTTATTTTACTAAGAGCAGATATGGATGCCCTTCCAATGACTGAGGAAAGTGGCGAAAGTTTTGCCAGCAAAAATAAAAATGCGGCACATTGTTGCGGCCATGATTTTCATGCAGCCATGTTATTAACAGCAGCAAGAATGTTAAAAGAAAACGAAAAAGAACTAAAGGGAACTGTTAAGTTTATGTTCCAGCCGGCAGAAGAAATTTTTGAAGGTAGCAAGGACATGGTAGAAAATGGTTTGCTTAAAAATCCAAAACCGGATGTAGCACTTGCAACTCATGTGGTAGTTGGTAGAATCCCAATTGGAACTTATATGTATAACAGCAAAGATACAATGATGTATTCAGTTGACGGCTTTAAAATCACTGCTAAGGGAAAAGGTTCTCATGGGGCATATCCTCATGTGGGAATAGATCCAATCAACATTGGGGCACACATTCATTTGGCATTACAGGAGTTAGTTGCAAGAGAAAGTGATCCTTCAAAAGCAGTTGCTTTGACAGTTGGAAAATTTCAGGCAGGTACAGCAGCAAACATTATACCTGAAACAGCAGTTTTAGAAGGCACTCTTCGAACAAACGATAGCAAAATGAGAGAAAAAATTGTTAACAGAATAAAAGAAGTAGCAGAAAAAACTGCAGAAGTTTATGGTGGCAGTGCAAGTATTGAAATGATATATGAAGTGCCTACAATAACATGCGATAGCAAACTTACGGAAGAGTTTGTCAAGTATATTAAAGAAATTAACGGCCCTGAAATGATACCGTATCCTGATGTTACAGCTAGTGCTTCAGACGATTTTGCAGTAATAGCTGAACAGATACCAAGCACGTATTTATATATTTCGGCAGGTTTTATGGATGAGAGAGGTGATTATCCTGTTCATCATCCAAAAGTAAAGTTTAATGAAGAAGTTTGCCCTATAGGAGCCTCGGTTATGGCTCACTTGGCAACAAGATGGCTGGGAGAAAATTAATGAATAACAAAAAAAGAAGTAATTAGAATGATAAAATTTATGCTGTTTTCAATATCAGCAGGAGTTATTGAGGGTATAGTTTTTGGAAAAGCAACAGACACAAAGGAGACGATATCATGTTATCAAATAGAAGAATAGTTATTATAGGAGCAGGTCACGTGGGAACTCATTGTGCAGCAGCACTGAGTTTTCAAAATATATGTGACGAGATAGTTTTTATTGACAGAGATAAGGAAAAAGAAAAAAGTCAGGCAATGGATTTAGCTGACAGTGTGGCATTTTTACAGTCGGCACCGGTTATAAGAGTTGGAGATTACAAAGATTGTGAAGATGCAGATATTATTGTAATTGCAGCAGGAGTACCAAGGCTACCGGGCCAGACAAGACTTGATACATTAGGGGCATCAGTTGAATGTATTAAGGATGTTGTGGAAAACTTAAAGCAAGTGAAAATAAATGGTATTGTAATTACAATTACTAATCCTGCCGACATAATAGCTGATTATGTAAGAAAAGGGCTTGATTTGCCTAAAAATCAGGTATTTAGCACAGGTACATCATTAGACACAGCCAGAACAAGAAGAACCGTTGCAGATTTATGTAATGTAGATCCAAGAAGCGTTCTAGCTTTTGCAATGGGAGAACATGGCGATTCATCAATGGTTCCTTTTTCTCACATGACAATATTTGGAAAGCCTTATAAAGAATTTGTATCAGAAAATAAGGGAAGAGTAAAAGAATTTTCTGAAGAAAAAGTAGTTGAAGGCACACATATGCGTGGAATGGATATTATTAACGGAAAAGGTTCAACTGAATTTGGCATAGGTGCGGCACTTGCTGATATGGCAAAGGCTGTTTTAACAAATGAACACAGAATACTTCCTGCATCAACTTTACTTGAAGGGGAATACGGTCAGAAAAATGTTCACGCAGGAGTGCCATGTATCATTGGTAGAAATGGCATTGAAAGTGTAGTGGAGCTTCATTTAACAGAAGAGGAAAATAAGCAGTTTGCAAAATCCTGTGATATTATAAGAGAGCACATAAAAATGGCAGAGACTATTTAAAGTTAAAAACAGAAAGAAGAAAAAATGGAAAATTACAGCATACATCTTCCAAGTTATTCTATTGGAGACAAGGTTTATAACAAGATTCCTGAAATATGTGGAACTTATGGAAAAAAGATTGTTGCAATTGGTGGTCATAAGGCAATTAATGCAGCAAGAGAAAAAATAGAAAAAGCAATTGAAGGTTCAGATTTAGAAATACTGGATTTTTTATGGTACGGTGGAGAGGCAACTTATGAAAATGTCGAAGCCTTAATGGAAAATCCGCTTGTAAAAGAAGCCGACATGATTTTTGCAATTGGTGGTGGCAAATCAACAGATACAGGAAAATGCTTGGGGGTAAAAATAGACAAACCGGTATTTTCTTTTCCAACAATAGCATCAAACTGTTCAGCTTGTACAAGTGTGTCCATAATGTATTATCCTGATGGAAGATTTAAGGAGCCTTTCTTTTATCCGGCACCACCGGTTCATGCTTTTATTGATACAGAAATTACAGTAAATTCACCATCAAGATATTTATGGGCTGGTATGGGCGACACTTATGCAAAATATTTTGAAGCTGAAATGTCTTCAAAAGGAGAGGAATTACAGCATTATTTCCAAATGGGTGTAAATGCAAGCCGAATGTGTTACGAGCCTATAATGAAATATGGAAAAGCTGCCATGGATTCAAATGACAGAAAACAAAATTCTTATGAATACGAGCAGGTTGTATTGGCGATTATCGTATCAACTGCTGTTGCTTCAATTTATCTTACGGCAGAGCACACAGTTCATTACAATTCAGGATTGGCACATGCTATATTTTATTCTTTGACAGCGCATCCTCATATTGAAAAAAATCATCTTCATGGGGAAGTTGTAAGTTATGGTGTTTTAAATCTTTTACTTGTAGACAACAATATGGAAGATTTTGAAACAGTATATAAATTTAACAAGTCAGTAGGACTTCCAACATGTCTTAAAGATTTGGAATTTACAAAAGACAGCATAGAACAATTAGCAGAAAATGCGGTAATAATGAAAGATATCCAGCATAACCCATACGTTATTACAAAGGAAATGTTAATAACATCAATGGAAAAATTAGAAGAATTAGAAGAATTAAATAAATAAAATTGTAAAGGATAAGATTAATGGACAAGAAAATAATATTTTTGGATTTAGATGGAACATTAACAAATGATGAAAAGAAAATTACACCTAAAACAAAAGAAGCCCTTATGGACATTCAAAAAAGAGGTCATATTGTGGCTCTTGCGTCTGGCAGACCAACGCCTGGCATGGGATTTATTGCAAAAGAGCTGGAACTTGAAAAATATGGTGGATATGTTATGTCATTTAATGGTGGAAAAATTATCGACTGGAAAACAAAGGAGACAGTTTTTGAGAATACTCTGGATAGAAAATATCTTCCTGATTTAATAAGATATGCAAGACAAAACAATCTGGGGCTGATTACTTATGACAACAAGCAGGGACTTGTGGCTACACGAGTAGATCCGTATGTAATGCTTGAAACTGTAAAAATCAACAGAATACCGGCATTTTTAACAGATGTAGTAAAGTATGTGGACTACAATCCAAACAAATGCCTTTACACTGCAGATCCTGAAATTTCAGAGTATCACGAAAAAAGGCTTGCCGAAAAATTCGGAGATGTTCTTTCAGTGTATCGTTCTACAGATTACTTTATTGAAATTGTACCAAAGGGAATTGACAAAGCTGCATCAATTAAAGTTTTAATTGACAAATTAAACATACCTCATGAAAATACAATTGCCTGTGGTGATGGATTTAATGATTTGTCAATGATTAAATATGCAGCAGTTGGTGTTGCAATGGAAAATGCTGTAGATGCAGTGAAAGAAAATGCTGATTATATTACAGCATCAAACAACGATGATGGTATAGCAAAGGTAGTAGAAAAGTTTATAATGGATTAATGATGGGATGAATGTATTACTTTCTAAACTTGATGAAGCAATTGATGATTTAGAAAATGGTTGTGTACTTACAGAGGAAGAGTTATGGGAAGAAATTGACAGCATATAGAGGATTGGGTATGGAAACAAAAGACTACAAAATAGAAATTTAGGGTTGACTGACAGAAATGGTTGACGTATAATTTTTACTAACAGTTGAAGATGACCATTGAAACCGTTGATGCGGAGGTAAAAGTGAATCGTGCACTTACAGAGAGTAGGGAGTAGCTGAGAACCCACAGAACGCAGCTCACATAAATGGACCGCAGAGGGCATGGAACAAAACTTTTTTAGAAGCCAGTATTTCATGACGTGAAGGCATACGTTAGTTGCACAGAGTATGTTTGTACTCGTTGAGAGCATATCGTTTGATATGAATCAAGGTGGCACCGCGGAAGATTTTTAGATTATCCGTCCTTGATAGTAGAATAATACTATCAAGGACTTTTTTTCGTATAAAGAAAAATAGATTATAGAAGTTATAAAAGTAATTTAATTTCTATATACTCTGAAGGGTTATCTAAACTGAAATAACTTTTAAAAGGAGAAAGATTATGAGAGGATTTAAGAAAGTTTTAGGTTTAGTTTTAACAGTAGCATTAGCTACATCAGTATTCACAGCATGTGGAAACAGCAAAAAGGGTGGAAATAATGACAATGACAAGAAAAAAATTGGAATTATCACAATGGTAGAAAATGGCGCTTTTATGGATATGAAAGAAGGAATTCTTGAAGAATTAAAAGCAAAAGGCTACACAGAAGACAACACAACTTTTGATTACCAGTGTGCATCAGGTGATGCAACAACTTTATCAACTATAGCAAGTAACATGGCTGACGGTTCATACACGGCAGTGTTTACAATTGCAACACCTCCAACACAGACATTTGTAAGTACAGAATCAGACACACCTGCATTTTTCTGTGCAGTATCAGCACCACTTGCAGCAAAGGTTTTAACAGACATGGATAAGCCTGACATGAATGCTACAGGAACATCAAATGCAATTCCTGTTTCAGAAATAATTGATTTTGCACAGGCAACAACACCTGCAAAGAAATACGGTCTTATTTATAGTGGAAACGAAGACAACGCTACAAACACAATTAAACAGGTTGAAGAATACTTAAAGAAAATCGGTGTTGAATATGTTGAAAAAACAGCTCCTACAGCAGCAGATGTAGAAAACGCAACAAACGCTTTAATAGCTGAAAAAGTAGATGCAGTATTTGTTCCAAATGATTCAATTATTCAGGATGGTGTTTCAAAACTTACAGAAATCTGCAAGGACAAAAAAGTTCCAACATATTGTGCATCAGCAACAACAGTTCAGTCAGGTTGTTTTGCAACACTTGCAATTGACGACAAGGGAATCGGTAAGAAAACAGCAGATATGGCAGTTGAATATTTAAAGAATGGTAAGAAGGTAGAAGATATACCGGCACAGGTTGTAGGTATTGACTACTGTTCAGTAAATAAAGACACAATGAAAGCTTTAGGACTTACAAAGAAAGATATAAAAACAAAGTATGAAGTAAAAGAACTTGATACAGCTAAGTAAGTTTAAAAGTATAAATTAGATAACATGAAAAAACATTTGAAAAGTACAAAGCAAAAAGTTTGCTACAAAAATGAAAATAATAGAGTAATGAAAAACTGAGAATTAAAATATTACAATAATAATTGAAAGTGAAAAAGAAATGGTAGAATTACAATATTATTTATCAAATGTGCCAGAGGCATTAATTTACGGTTTATTGGCAATGGGTATATATATTTCTTTAAGAATATTAGATATACCTGATTTAACAACAGAAGGAAGTTTTGGATTTGGAGCTGTAATTTCTGTTTTAGTTTCTCTTAACGGTCATCCCATTCTTGCAGTTTTTGCTGGAATGGTGGCGGGAATGATAGCAGGATTAATTACAGGAGCTTTGCAGACTAAACTTAATGTACATCCTGTTTTGGCAGGTATTATTACAATGAGTGGTTTGTATTCCATTAATTTGGTTTGCTATTCTTTGACAGATAAAGGTCAGACTACAAACTTAAGTTATGGTAAAGTAACAATTTTTGAAAAAGTAAAAGAAACCTTAGGTATTAGAGGTATGTTTGAAACTTCTATGGTAAAGGCTGGTGTTAGTTTTATTATTGCTTTAGTTGTAATTCTATTAGTGATTTGGTTTTTTAAAACTCATTTAGGACTTTGCATTAGAGCAACAGGCGACAATCCTGATATGGTAAGAGCATCATCAATTAATGTAGACAGAACAAAGATTGTTGGTTTGATGATGGCAAACGGTCTTATTGGTTTATCAGGTGCACTGCAGTCACAAAGCATTAGCTATGCTGATATTAGTTTACAAAACGGAACTTTGATTTATGGTCTTGCTGCAGTAATTATTGGTGAAGTTATTTTTGGAAAAAGAAGTGTGGCAACAGGAATTGTTTCAGCAGTAATCGGTTCTGTTCTATATAAAATAATAGTTGCATTCGTTATCAGACAGCAGTTGTTTGGCGACATGAGTTCAAACCTTATGAAATTCACATGTGCATTAATAGTAGCTATTACATTGGCAGTACCTGCAATTAAGGAAAGAATGGCTGCAAGAAAAATCAGAAAGGGGGCAATGTAATGTTAGAAATAAATAACATATCAAAAACCTTTGCCAAAGGTACAGTTAATGAACATACAGCAATTAACCATATGTCATTAAACCTAAAAGATGGTGATTTTGTAACAGTAGTTGGCTCCAATGGTGCAGGTAAATCAACCTTGTTTAATGCAATATGTGGTACCTTTATGGTGGATAAAGGGAATATTTTATTAGATGGAGAAGATATTACTTTTAAGAGTGAACATGCAAGAGCTAAACTAATCGGCAGAGTTTTTCAGGATCCAATGAAAGGAACAGCTCCTAATATGACAATCGAAGAAAATCTTGCGTTGGCATATACAAGAGCAGGAAAGAAAAATTCACCTTTTAAGAGAGCTATAACTAAGAAACAGACAGCTTTCTTTAGGGAGAATCTTGCAAGATACAATATGGGAATTGAAGACCGAATGAAAACCAAAATCGGCTTACTTTCAGGAGGTCAGCGACAGGTAGTTACATTGTTAATGTGTACTTTATCAATTCCAAAGCTGTTATTGCTTGATGAGCATACAGCAGCTCTTGATCCTGCAACAGCAGAGAGAGTAATGGAAATAACAAAAGAAATTGTAGCAGAGAATAACATTACCACAATGATGATTACACATAATTTGAATCAGTCATTAACCACAGGTAACAGAACAATTATGTTAGACAGCGGTGAGATTATATTGGATCTTTCAGGAGAAGAAAGAGACAATATGACAATGGATGATTTGATTAAGATGTATTCAGCCAAGAAACAGAAGGCATTTGATAATGATAGAATATTGTTAAGTTAAGAAAAAGAAGTTGTAGCATTGCTACAGCTTCTTTTTTTGTGTAATAAGAACTTCCTTCAGAACTTCTTATTACGCAAAAAACAATACGCAATTATACAATTTCAGACAAGTGTACAAAAAACAGAAAGAATGGTTGCATTTAGTAAAAAGTAGAGTTATATTACAAACATAAGAAAATTATACATAAGTATAAAAAAGATGCTAATGTAATATTTAGATACATTAGTATAAGGAGGAAGTTATGGCAAATTCAAACATTACAAAAAAAGCTTTGGCGCAAAGCTTAAAAGAGTTGGGGGCCACAAAGATTTTAGATAAAATAACTGTTGCTGACATTACAGACCATTGTGGTGTTAATAGACAGACATTTTATTATCATTTTAATGACAAGTATGAATTGCTTAGTTGGATATATAATCAGGATTTATTTATTCCATTAACACAGGATTTAACTTTTGAAAACTGGGTTGAAAAATTAATTGGATTGTTCAAATATATGAAACAGCAGAAAGCGTTTTTTATGAACACAATTAAGTCATCCAACAATTTCTTCGCTGAATATAGTAATAAAATTTTCGCAGAGTTGTTTGTGAAGGCAATAGCAGAACTTGATTTATATCAGCATTTAGATGATAAAGAACAGGATATATATGCAAGATTTTTCGCTTATGGCTTAACAGGAGTAATTGTTGACTGGGCATTAAAGGGCATGAAAGAAAACGAAGATGACCTGGCAATTTTGTTGCAGAAAATGACATTGCAGACTGAAGAGTTAGGACATGAGATTTACATGTATAAAAGAAATACAAAGAATTAAAAAAATAATTTAACAGGAAATTGATTTTAGTCTATTTGAAAATATACAGAGTTATATTTTTACAATAAATAGGTACAAATGAAATCTAATATCTGTTTATTATACAGAAAGTAAATGACTTATACAATTTTATACAGATGTCATAAAAATACATTGGTGTATAAGAATGTATAATGATTTTTTTACATATAAATGTATACTGTACAATAGAAAAGAAAAGGAGTGTATGTTGAAATGAGAAAGTATGTTCAAAAAGGAATAAGTTTGGCGTTGGTTATGACAATGTCAACCTGGTGTTTGTCAGGATGTGGAACTACAAACACACAGTCAAAGAAAACAGAAAAAAAACAAACAGAAGCTTCTGACACAATTAAACAGTCAGATTTGCAAACATTATTAAGCAGTAAGATTGGTGACACAGCCAATACTGAAAAGAAAGAAACAGTTTTCGTGGAAATGGATCCATCTGGTGAAGTTACTAAGACAACAGTAAGTGATACTTTGAAAGTTTCTGATAAGGATAGCATTAGTGATGTATCAAATCTCGATAATATTACAAATTTAAGTGGTGATGAAAAATATACTACAGATGAGAATGGCAATATTGTTTGGGAGAATAAAGGAAAAGACATTACATATCAGGGTACAACAACAGAGTCTACACCTATTAAAGTAAATGTTAAATATTATTTAGATGATGAAGAAATATCACCAGATGATTTGGCAGGAAAAAGCGGAAAAGTAAAAATTGTTTATGACTATGTTAATGAAACATCATCTGAGGGAAAATTCATTCCATTTATTACTTTAACAGGTATGGTTTTAGATGATAATTTCACAAATGTAAAAGTTGATAACGGTAAAGTAGTTGAATATGATGGTTCAAACATTGTAATCGGTTATGGAGCACCGGGCTTTAAGGACAATCTTATATCAACAGTCAGCAAGGCTGAAGATTATTTAAAGGATATTGATATTCCTGAATCATTTACAGTTGAAGCTGATGTAAAAGACTTTAGCTTAAACATGTCACTTACAATGGCAACATCTGAAATTGCTGATTTAGATTTAGACAAGAGCTTAGATTTCTCAGACATTGAAGATAAGATGGATGAGTTAAAGGACGGTACAAATCAGTTAGTAAAAGGTGCTGGAGATTTAGTATCAGGTGCCAGCGAATTAAATTCAGGTGCAGATAAGATTGATAAGGGTGCAAAGGATATTGCTAAATATACATCTGATTTATATTTAGGAACAACTACATTATTAACAAGTTATAAGAAGTTTGACAGTGCTCTTGTTTCAGGTGTTAAGAGTGCAAACAAAGGTGCTAAGAAATTATACAAAGGAACAAAGAGTGTTAAGTCAGCATCTAACCAGTTGAATTCGGGTGCCCAGACATTAAACAGCGGCGCTAAGAAGGTTAACTCAGGTGCACAGGAACTTGCAAAAGGTTTAAGCAGTGCAAAAGCAGGTTTTGAAGATGTTAAGGACAGCAAGGGTAATGTTAAGAGCCAGGGCTTAAAGAATGGCTCAAAGGCTTTAGCAACAGGAACAAAAACAGCAGAAGCAGGCATAAAACAGTTAGTTGGTACATTACAGTCAACACCAAGTTCTATCCAGACTCAAATTGATGGTGTTGTTAAAAAAGTAAGCGCAGCTACAGGCGGTGCAATTGCTTCTGAAAAAGCATTAAACGCAACTATTGAAAAGATTAACGGTGCCATTGCTCAGGGCGCAGACATGACTACTGTTTTAACAGGCGCAGGTTTAAATGCAACAGCTTATTATCAGTTATTAGAAGCATATTATGGAATTAAAACATTAGAGCAGGTTAAATCAACATTTGAAACTCAGATTACTTCACAGGCATCAAGCATTAAGGCTCTTGTTGATGGCATGGGAGATTTAACAGATGGTGCATCAGCGTTAAATACAGGAATTAATACATTATACACAGGTATTAGTAAGTTAAATACAGGTGCCGGTACTTTAGCAGCAGGCACAAAAAGTTTATATGATGGAACAAGTACATTAGCATCAGGAACAAACCAGTTAAATAGTGGTGCAAAAACTCTTAACTTAGGTATGAAGTCACTTAGCCAGGGAACAGATAAGATGAACAGTAAGTTAGGCGATGCAAGCTCACAGGTTAAAGATGGTATTGCAACTGTTAATTCAGGTGCAGGACAGATTAGTGATGGTGCTAAAACATTAGCAAATGGTACAGGTTCATTAAGCAGTGGTGTTGTAACATTATTTAATGGAACAAAAACATTAAAAGATGGTGTTGTCAAATTAAATGACGAAGGTATAAGCAAGATTACTGAAATCTTTGGCGATGATACAAAGGATGCAGTTAATAGTATTGAAGATATATTAAATAACGGAAAAGAATACAAGTCATTCTCAGGAATTAAGAGTGATATGTCAGGTAACGTTAAATTCATATTTAAGACAGCCGAAATCAAGTCGGATAAGTAAAGGAGCTAATAAGTTATGAAGAAGTTTGGACAGTTTGTTGTAAAAGCCAGATATGTCATATTACTAATTAGTATTTTACTACTAATTCCAGCAGGCATTGGCTATATGAATACAAAAGTAAATTACGACTTATTATACTATTTGCCGGACGGAATTGACACAATGACAGGTCAGGACATAATGATGGATGAATTCCATTCAGGTGCATTTAGTATTGTTATGGTTGATAAGATGGATGATAAAGATGTCACAAAGCTTATTGACAAAATGAAAAAAGTTGACCATGTAAGTAAAGTTTTATGGTATGACTCTTTTGAAAAAGCAGGTGTACCAAAATCAATGCTACCGGATGATGTGTACAAAGCCTTTAACAAAGGTACATCAACAATTATGATGGTTATTTTTGATGACACAAGTTCCGGTGAGGGAACAATGGATGCAATAACACAACTTAGAAATCTTACACAAAAACAGTGTTATATTAGCGGTATTTCAGCCATTGTTACAGATACAAAAGTGTTAGTTGAACAGGAAATGTTCATATACGTTTGTATAGCAGCATTAGTTTCAATTGTTGTTTTGTCATTGTTAATGGATTCATACTTAATTTCAATTTTCTTTATGTTAAGTATTGGAATGGCTATTATATATAACTTAGGCAGCAACTTTGTGGTGGGAGAAATATCCTATCTTACAAAGGCGTTAGCGGCGGTACTTCAGCTTGGTGTTACAATGGACTATTCAATATTCCTGTGGCACAGTTTTGAGGAAGAGCTGGAGAAACATGACGGTGACAGTAAATCGGCTATGGCGAATGCTATTGCAGCTACAATATCTTCTGTTGTAAGTAGTTCAATAACAACAGTGGCAGGTTTCATTGCTTTATGCTTTATGAGTTTTACATTGGGACTTGACCTTGGTATTGTAATGGCAAAAGGTGTAATTTTAGGTGTTATCTCATGTGTAACTGTTTTACCGGCTTTCATTTTGGTATTTAACAAAGCCATTCAGAAAACAAAGCACAAACAGTTATTACCTGATTTTAAAAAGATTCCTGCGTGGATTACAAAGCATTATAGAATATTTATTGTATTGTTCTTATTATTAATTGGTCCTGCAGCTTACGGTCAGGCAAATACAAATGTATATTATGATTTAACATTAAGTTTGCCGGAAAGCTTAAAGAGTGTTACAGCTCAGAATAAAGTGGCAGATGCTTATGATTTAGGCTCGGCTAATATGATTTTAATAAGTTCAGATACAAAGACGAAAGATGTTAAAGATTTATTGTCAGATGTTAATGATGTAAAAGGTGTAAAAGTTGCAATGGGACTTGAAAGTTTCTTAGACGGCTCAGTTCCTGATTCATTTATACCGGAAGATTTAACAAGTGCATTAAAGAGTGAAAAACATGAAATGTTAATCTTTATGTCTGAGTATAAGACAGGTTCAGATGAAGCCAATGCACAGTGTAATCAAATCGAAAAGATTATTAAGAAATACGACAAGTCAGGAATGCTTGTAGGTGAAGCTGCATGTACAAGAGACTTAATTAAGATAACAAACAAAGACTTTGCAATAGTAAGTTTTGTTTCAATATTTGCAATTTTTGCAATTATCGCAATTGTATTTAAGTCAATTACACTTCCTATAATTTTGGTAGCAGTAATTGAACTCGCAATCTTCATCAACATGGGTATTCCATTCTATACAGGAGCAACATTACCGTTTATTGCTTCAGTTGTAATTGGAACAATCCAGTTAGGTGCTACAGTTGACTACGCAATCTTAATGACTAACAGATATAAGTTAGAGCGTAGCAGTGGCAAGGAAAAACATCTTGCTGCAAAAGACGCATTAACAGCAACAATGAAGTCAATTATTGTTAGTGCTTGTACATTCTTTGGGGCAACATTTGGTGTAGGTGCTTACTCAAGTATTGACATGATTAGTTCACTTTGCTTGCTTATGGCAAGAGGTGCCGTAATTAGTATGCTTTGTGTAATTTGTATTTTACCGGCAATGTTTGTTGTTTTTGACAAGGCTATTGTAAAGGGAAGTTACAAATTCTTAGACAAATAATTAAAACAGCAAATTAATGTTTGTTTTAAAAAGAAAATTAATGTTTGTTCGAAAAGTAAATTAATGTTAGTTTGAAAAGAAAATCAATGTTAGTTTTAAATAGTAAATTAATACTAGTTTGAAAAAGCAAAAAATGAAGTTTTAGAGGTTCAAATATAAGTTAAACATTATAAAGTTTAATGGAATTTGAACCTCTTTTTCGTTTAAAAAAAATGAAAAATGTGGTATAATTAGCATAAAATTAAGTACGGATTATTTTTAATCTTAAAGACTGGAGGGATGTACTATGAAGCAGATAGTAATTGCTATAGGAAGAGAGTTTGGTAGCGGAGGTTTAAAGGTAGCAGAAATGGTAGCAGAACATTACAATATACCTTTATATCACAAGCAATTATTAGATGAAGTGGCAAAGGAAGGAGCGTACAGTAGAGAAGTAGTTGAGAAGTACGACGAAAAACCTATTAACCTTACTTTTATGCCAATTCCATTAGGTGGTGTAACAACGTCAATAGAACAGGATGTTGCCATTAAGGAATTCAATATGCTTAGAAAGAGAGCAAATGAGGAAAATGAATCATTTGTTGTTGTAGGCAGATGTGCAGATGAAATTCTCGCAGATAATCCAAATCT
Source organism: Eubacterium sp. (assembly GCF_057858645.1). Classification (NCBI taxonomy): domain Bacteria; kingdom Bacillati; phylum Bacillota; class Clostridia; order Eubacteriales; family Eubacteriaceae; genus Eubacterium; species Eubacterium sp. The sequence goes on along the minus strand of NZ_DBLZZO010000002.1, from coordinate 131,741 downwards.
TACAAAAGTATTTATTTTAGGAGATACAGAAAGTAAGGCTAAGAGAGTTATGGAAAGAGACGGCATTGATAAGAAAGCTGCTTTATCCAAGATGAAGAAAAGAGACAAAGTAAGAAAAACATATCATAACTTCTACTGTGAGAATAAATGGGGTGATTCAAGAGCTTATGATTTGTGCATAAGCACAGCAAATATCTCATTAGAGAATGCAGCAAAGCTAATTATTGACTATGTTGAAATGAAATAAAAACAATTCAATAAGAAAAAGCCTTTATTTATAGGCTTTTTCTTATTTTTTTGGATGAAAATAAAAATGGTTTCTTGAATCGGATATATGGTTGTCAAACATTAAATATGATAAAATAATACCATGGTTAAACTTAACAAAGAAAATATAAAAAGGAGGATTTTATGAGAAAAAACGCACAAAAAGCTTTGAGTATAGCTCTTAGTTTATCAATGACATTTAGTTTAATGGCGTTTGATGGAATGAGCAACAGAAACATAGCAAAGGCAGATGACACAGCAAGAACAAGCTTGAACGGTTATGCTTCAGAAGGTGCAACTGTAACAACTTATGACGATTGTACAGTTTATAACAACATTGATTTTACAAATGAAAAACATGAAGCATATGCTACATACATTTCTCCAAAGAGTGGAGAAGAATTTGAAACAGTTTATGAATCTCCTGAAGATTATAATTATTTAACAAGAGAATTAAAAGTTGTTGCAAAACGTGGTGAAAAATCATCAGAGGGTGTAGCAGAAGAAGTTACAGTTGTAGGAAAAGACATTACAAAGGCAAGTCTTGCTATTGCTGATATTGCAGTAATATACAATGGTAATGAACAGAAAGTACCTGTTTCAGTTATCGCTGATGACAAGCAACTTGTTGAAGGAACAGATTATGAGCTTGTATTTGAAGATAATGTAAATGCGGGAACTGCAAAAGTTATCGTTAATGGTATAGGATTATATGAAGGCAAGCTTGAAGGAGAATTCACTATTGCACAGGCAAATATTGAAGATGACATTGTAAAGAAAGACTTATCAAACTTAGCAGAAAGCTATGAATATAAGGTGGCAGAAATCCAGCCTCAGATTAAGATGAGTCAGGGTGATGTTTACTTATCAGCAATGAAGGATTACGAAATTGTTTATTCAGATAATATGAATCCTGGTACTGTGACAATGACAATAAAGGGTATTGGAAACTATACAGGAACAATTGAAAAGACATTCGTTATTACTAAGAGAAAACTTGCTAACACAACTATTAAGACATCATTTGATGCTAACAAGCAGTTAAATGTATTAGTTCAGGTACCTGATAATGGACGTGCATTAACAAAAGATAAGGATTATAAATATACAGTAGCTACAGATGCAACAGGTAATATCACAATTACAATTACAGGAATTGGTGAAAATTGTGAAGGTACAGTTGTTAAAACAATTGCAGCTAAGGATAACCCTAACAGACCAACTGAGAAGCCAACAACAACAAAGATTAAAGTGGCAAAGGTTTCACCTAAGGCTAAGAATGTTAAGGGTAAGAAGATTAAGTTGTCATGGAAGAAGATTAAAGGTGTAAAGGGCTACCAGGTTCGTTATGCTTTAAGCAAAGGCAAACTTAAAAAAGCAAAGATTAAAGTTGCTAAGAAGAATTCTTATGTAATTAAGAAACTTAAAAACAAAAAATACTTCGTTCAGGTTAGAGCTTACAAAGTAGTTGGAAAGAAAAAATACTATGGAGCATGGAGCAAAGTTAAAAGTGTTAAAGTAAAAAAATAATATCCCATAGCAGGATATAGTTTATAAAAGAGGAATGTAGATTAAAACGGTCTGCATTTCACTTTTATTAATAATTAAAGAATGATATAATTACAGGAAAAGATTAAGGAGGCATTAAATGGGAGATTTAGTTTTTAATGGAATTAAAGTAGAAGAACTTGATTTAACAAATAAGATAGAAGGAGCTGTTTCTTTGGATATTAGCCAGAGAGCATCTTTTAATGTTAAATATACAAGGGACGATAAGAAGTGTGCAGCTACATTAACTATTGATATGATGGATAAGAATCAGCCAATGGATTTTAATTTTAAAATAAGTGCAGTAGCATTTTTTGACTGTGATCAGTTATCAGACAAAAGGGAAATTCATAAGAAGGCATACGATGAAATATTCCCACATGTAAGATCGATGGTAATTACATTTTTTGTAAATTCAGGTTTGCCACCAATTGCAATTCCTAAGGTAAAAATGGACGATGCAAACATTAAAGTATCAGGAGAAGATAATTCAGAGGAAGATAAAATTTATAGTTAAAAATGTTTTTAATTTTTAAACTATAAGTGTATTAGATTTTTAGGTAACATAATAATCTAAACCCTTTCAATTTTGTGGCGTTTCGGAGAATTCTGAAACGCCATTCCTGATTTGAGAAGCAATTTTTCTAAATGCTTATCTAATAGACAAAACATACAAAATAAAATCATATCTGAACAATTAGAAATAATAATTCCATAATATAAAAAGAACTAATCCTTTGGTTAATAATCAAAATTCTACAATCATTAATTATGCATTAAAAAGTATGTGCAGGAAAACAGCTGTTAATTAATAATGAAAAGTGTTAATATTAGTTTTGGCAGACAATAAATTATAGACAGCAGAAACGAATTAATATAAGAGATTGAATTACAAAGAACAGAAAAGAAAGATAAAGGATTGAAGTGTAAAGAGTAGAAAAGAATTAAGATAAAAGATTGAATTATAGAGAAGAAAGTATTATGGAATATAAAAAGATTGTAAAAGGAATTTTTAGGGAAAGACCCAACAGGTTTATAGCGTATGTTGATGTAGAAGGAATGGATAATAATCCCCAGGTTGTTCATGTGAAAAATACAGGACGTTGCAAAGAACTTTTAGTTAATGGTGCAACTGTATATTTGGAGGAATCAGACAATCCCAATCGAAAAACAAAATATGATTTGGTTGTAGTCAGGAAAAATGAAAGAATAATAAATATGGATTCCCAAGCACCAAACAAAGTAGTACAGGAATGGCTAAATAAAAATGGCTTATATAAAAATACAAAACTTGTTGCTCCTGAGAAAAAATATGGAGAATCAAGGTTTGATTTTTATATTGAGGGAGATAATAAAAAAGCGTGGATGGAAGTAAAAGGTGTTACCCTTGAAAAAGATGGTGTGGTTTTATTTCCTGATGCACCAAGCAAAAGAGCGGTAAAGCATATAGAACATTTAATCAAAGCCAAGGAAGAGGGCTTTGACGCTTATATTATGTTTGTTGTGCAAATGGAAAATGTAAAATATTTTACACCTAACAAAGAGACTCACAAGGCTTTTGCAGAAGTACTGGTAAAGGCAGAAAGTAAAGGAGTTAAAATAATGGCGTATGACTGTGTGGTAACAGAAAAAGAACTTAAAATAAATAACCCCGTAGAGATAAAACTCAACAAATAATTACATGGATTGCTCCGTGCAGAGCACTCCCACAATCCATACAAATATTCGCATATCGGAAAGCTGACGCTTTCCTTTTATGCTCATATTTGGGCGTGTTCCAAAGTCCAACTCACCTTTGTGCAAGCACAGGTGAGGACCTTGAGAAATGTATTTTTAATTACAAGGATTGCTCCGTGCAGAGCACTCCCACAATCCATACAAATATTCGCATATCGGAAAGCTGACGCTTCCCTTTTATGCTCATATTTGGGCGTGTTCCAAAGTCCAACTCACCTTTGTGCAAGCACAGGTGAGGACCTTGAGAAATGTATTTTTAATTACAAGGATTGCTCCGTGCAGAGCACTCCCACAATCCATACAAATATTCGCATATCGGAAAGCTGACGCTTCCCTTTTATGCTCATATTTGGGCGTGTTCCAAAGTCCAGCTCACCTTTGTGCAAGCACAGGTGTGGACCTTGAGAAATGTATTTTTAATTACATGGATTGCTCCGTGCCGAGCACTCCCGCAATCCATACAAATATTCGCATATCGGAAAGCTGACGCTTCCCTTTTATGCTCATATTTGGGCGTGTTCCAAAGTCCAGCTCACCTTTGTGCAAGCACAGGTGAGTTGGACCTTGGAACACTGTAATTAAAAAAGTAGTCGAAAAAACAAAAAAATACGGTCAATCTTATTGACTAAAGGAATTAAAAAGTGATATAATTACGGGAAATTCGGGTTTATTTGAAACGATTTAATATTTTTATATAGAAGAGGTAGATATATTATGAAGAAAATGATTTTAGTAACATCACCACCAGCATGTGGAAAAACATTTGTAACAAAGAAGTTAGCAAAGGCTATGCCTAACTGTGTTTACCTTGATAAAGATTCACTTATTGTTTTATCAAAGCAGATTTTTGTTGTGGCAAATGAAGAATACAATAGAAGCTCAGATTTCTTTGAAGCAAACATCAGAAATTATGAATATGATGCAATCATGGAAATCGCAAGAGAAGCTTTAGAATACAATGATACGGTATTCATTAATTCTCCATTCACAAGAGAAGTTAGAACACCCGGTTATATGGAAAATCTTAGAAACGAACTTTTAAAGATTGGAGCTGAATTAGTTGTTGTTTGGGTTCATTGCGACAAGGAAGTTTGTAAGGAAAGAATGATTAAACGTAACTCTGACAGAGATACATGGAAGATTGAACATTGGGATGAATATATTAGCAGACAGAACTTTACAGTTCCTGAAGGAATTAAGAATTTATTCTTATTCGATAATTCATCAGATGATTCATTCAAGAAGTCATTAGATGAAGCTGTTGAATATTTCAAAAATTTAAAATAAAGCATAAAAAATATTAAGTATATTTAGAAAAAGACTTTCACGGAACTTGAATTATTCCTAAAAAGTTAGGTTTTAAAACCTGACAATAAATAGGTGATTCGGTTAAGGAAAGTCTTTTTTCGTAACAGGAAAATCTTTTAGGATTTTCTATTACATAAAAAATATTGCGTTATGGATTATTATAAAATCCATAAGTTGATGTACTTGCTTATAGGCAAAAAAAGCATTATAATAAATTAGATTTATGTCAATAATTGTTAAAGAGGAGAAATAAAATGTCAAAAGTAAGAACAAGATTTGCACCTAGTCCAACAGGTAGAATGCATGTAGGAAATTTAAGGACAGCTTTATACGAATTTTTAATTGCAAAACATGCAGGTGGCGATTTTATTTTAAGAATAGAAGATACAGATAGAGAACGTTATGTGGAAGGTGCTGTGGATATTATATACAGAACACTTGAAGCAACAGGACTTGTACATGACGAAGGTCCTGACAAGGACAAGGGATATGGACCTTATATTCAGAGTGAACGTCAGGCTTCAGGTTTATATCTTAAATATGCAAAGAAATTAATTGAGTCAGGAGATGCATATTACTGTTTCTGTGATAAGGACAGATTGGCTACACTTAAAACTTCTGTAGGGGAAGACGGAAAAGAAATTACAATGTACGACAAGCATTGTTTACATCTTTCACAAGAAGAAATACAGGCTAATTTAGATGCTGGAAAACCTTATGTTATCAGAATGAACATGCCAACAGAAGGAACAACAACTTTTGTTGATGAATTGTATGGAAAAATTACAGTAGAAAACAAAGAGTTGGATGACATGATTTTAATTAAGTCAGATGGCTATCCAACATACAATTTTGCAAATGTTATAGATGATCATTTACAGGAAATCACTCATGTAGTAAGAGGTAATGAATATATTTCATCTTCACCAAAGTACCAGAGACTTTATGAAGCATTTGGCTGGGAAGCACCTAAATATGTACATTTGCCACTTATTACAGATGAAAATCATAAGAAATTAAGCAAACGTTCAGGTCATTCATCATACGAAGATTTAGTTGAACAGGGATTTTTACCTGAAGCAATTGTAAACTACATTGCACTTTTAGGTTGGAGTCCGGAAGACAATCAGGAAATATTTTCACTTGATGAATTAATTAAGAATTTTGATTATCACAAGGTTAATAAGAGCCCTTCAGTTTTCGATATTACAAAGTTAAAATGGATGAATGGTGAATACATTAAGGCTATGGACAATGAGAAGTTCTATGAAATGGCAAGACCGTACGTTAAGGAAGTTATCAAGAAAGATTTGAACCTTGAAACAATAATGGATATGGTCAAAACAAGAATTGAAACATTCCCTGAAATTGGAGACATGATCGACTTCTTCCAGGAACTTCCTGAATATAGTCCTGAAATGTATACACACAAGAAAATGAAGACTAATTCTGAAAACTCTTTAGAAATTTTAAAGGAATTACTTCCAATATTAGAGGAAACAGATGATTATTCAGTACAGGGATTACACGACACTGTATTTGAATACATTAAGAAAAAAGAAATTAAAAATGGTCAGGCTTTATGGCCACTTCGTACTGCAGTATCAGGTAAGCAGATGACACCGGCAGGAGCTTTCGAAATTATGGAAGTAATTGGAAAAGAAGAGTCATTAGAAAGAATTAAAAAAGGTATTGAATTATTATCAGAATAATTATCAAAATAATTCAAGGATGATTATAAAAAGTCCGGCTGTTTGTCAGTCGGATTTTTTGTGTAATAAGAAATCCTTTTGAAAGGTTCAGGTTAAAATATGGAAAATACAGTTACTAAGAAAAATATAAATAAAAATTGGATTGAAATCATAATATTAATATCGCTTTTTAATTTTTTGTTTTTAGGAAGTGAATACCTTTTTGATAACATGATTGCTAAAGTGGCAAATCCAAGTAAAGTTGTAATAGCACAAAGTTATGTTTTAGGTGCAAGCGTAGTGGGATTTGTTTTGTATCCAATAATAAAGAAAATATTAGATAATAAAACAGGTATTAAAAACACTAAAAATATGGCGGTTAGTTTAGCGATTGTATTAGGTTGCTTTTGTGTTTGGAAATTTTCACACAGTGATTCTTATAATGTTATATTAGTGTGTGGCTGCCTTCTTTTTATTATACTTGGAGCTTTTGGAAGCACGGTTTTTTATTTTACGGCAATTAATTACGGTAACAGCAAATATTTAGGAAAAACAATAGGCTTTGCTTACGGTTTTGGACTTTTGATACAGTTTGTAAGCAATAATTTAATAAAATCAAATAATCTGGAAAGTGTTTTGATAGTTGTATTGTGGGTTGCAGCAATCATAATAGTGCAAAAGATTTCAGGGAAAAGTAATAGTGATGACAGATGTGATAATGCAGTCAAAGAAAAGGGTGGTTTAAAAAACAATTATGTAATGGTAATTCTTTTAATTGCAATTGTTGTATTAATGGCAAATGTTTTTACAACCCTTGATAATGTTGTGACTTTATTCCATGCAGATGGTACTTTTGATGTAGGTCAATATCCGAGATTATTTTTAGCCGTAAGTGGAATTGCAGCTGGTATACTTTTCGACATAAAAAAAGGCAGATTCATGTACATAATAATGTATTGCATAACTCTTTTGTCAACAATATGTATTTTGACAATTGTATCCGGCGGGGCGTTTTTAACAGGCCTGGTTGTTTTCTATTTGTCAGCTGGATTCTTTGCTGTGTTTTTTACAACAGCATTTGTGAAAATATCTCTTAAAATGGAAAATACACGCCTTTGGGCAGGTATGGGAAGAGCAGTAAATAATTTGATGGCTGTGCTAATGGGGAGTTGGTCTTTGAAACTATATTCAACAGAAAATGTTTTACTGATTACCGTATTATCGTTAGTTTTGTTTGTGGCAATTAGTGTATTAATATTTTTGTACACAATGAAAAATATACAAATCAACAGAGCTGAAATAATAGAAAATAACTGGGACAATCTAACAAACAGTGAAAAAGAAACTAACAGCACAAACGAAACTGACAAATTACAAATGTTTTCGGAGAATTTTTCTTTAACCAAAAGAGAAAAGGAAGTGTTAGAAGCTTTACTTAATTCTGACGATAGTGTTCAGAATATTGCAGCCGGGTTATATATTTCAAGAGCTGCTTTATACAGACATATTTCAAATATAAATAAAAAAACAGATACCAATTCAAGAGTAGGTTTAATTAAATTTTACTATACGTGGACTGAAAACACTATTTAAAACACATCCAATATGTGATAATATATAAAGGGACATATTGGAAAGGTGTTTATGGAATTTAATAACGCACAAAGAGAAGCTGTTAATCATTTTAAAGGAGCAGCCATGGTTCTTGCAGGACCTGGCTCAGGTAAAACTACAGTTATAACACACAGAATAAAAGAGTTAATTAGAAAAGACGTTTCACCTGAAAAAATATTAGTAGTAACTTTTACAAAAGCTGCCGCAGTTCATATGCAGAGAAAATTTTTTCAGATAATGGAAGGAGAACATTGGGTAAAAAGCAGTTATCCTGTGTCCTTTGGAACTTTTCATGGAATCTATTTTAGAATTTTAAAATTATCCAAGAATTACAGTGGGCGTAATATTTTAACGGAAAATCAGAAAAGTCAGATTTTGCGTGAAATTATTATCAGAAACAGAATAAATACAACTTCCCTTAATGAATTTATTCAAAACATTATTGGCGAAATAAGCAATGTTAAGGGAAATATGATTCCATTGAGTGATTATGCACCAAAAAGCTGTAAAAACAGGGAATTTAAGCTTATATTCGATGAATATGCAAAAGAATTGAAGAGTCAGAATAAAATTGATTTTGATGATATGCTGTTGGACTGTTATACGTTGTTTAAAGAGGAACCGGTGCTTTTACAAAAATGGCAGCAGGTTTTTGAATATGTTTTAATAGATGAATTTCAGGATATTAACAAGATACAGTATGAAATCATAAAAATGCTTGTGGCGCCTGAAAACAATTTGTTTATAGTAGGTGATGATGACCAGAGCATTTATGGATTTCGCGGGGCGTGTCCTGAGTTAATGTTTAGATTTGAAAAGGACTATCAGGCATGTAGAAAAATTATATTAAATATAAACTATAGGTCTACAGATGAAATTATCCAAATGTCTAAGAACCTAATTAAAAACAACAGTTCACGTTTTGAAAAAAATATCATGTCACCGAAAGGTAACAATAATAAAAATGAGAACATAAAAGATGGTTGCTCAATCCCAAGGAAAAGGAACAATAACAATACCAAGAACAAGAATAATAACAAAAGTAAAGATACTGATGTTAGAATTTTCAGAAATCAAATGGAGCAATTGCAGTATACGGCAGTTAAGATTACAGAGTTGCAAAGTAGAGGGATAGATGACATTGCAATACTTGTGAGAAACAACAGCCAGATTGATATTATCCAAAGATTTTTAGAAGAACAGGAAATTATATCTGAAAGCAAAGTCGCTAAGAAATCTGTTTTCAAAACTCAGGTGGGAGTGGACATTTACAATTACATAAAGGCAGCCATTAATTTGAATAAAGTTGAAATACGAAATAATGAAAGTCTAATTTATATATTAAACAAACCAGCCAGACTTATTAGTAACGGAATGATAAGTGATTATGGAATTGATTTTAATAGTTTGAAAAATGTTTACAGTCATAGCAGTGAAATTGTGAAAAAAATAGAAAAGCTGGAATTTGATTTGCAGATGTTGTTAAGATTAAAGCCCATGGCAGCTTTAATGTATATTCTAAAAGGTATAGGATATGAGAATTACCTGAAAGAGCTATCAAGAGAGAGAAAGATAGACTATTCTGTTTTTGAAAAAGAAATTGAAGAAATAAAAACAAACAGTTTAAAATATGACACTTTGGAAAGCTGGATTTTACAGGAAAGTGAAGAAAACAGTGCTAATACAAAGTCAAAAGAAAAGCAGGTAAGAAAGCCGATTCATATTATTACAATGCATGGCTCAAAGGGACTTGAGTTTGACAGCGTTTTTATTTTAGATGCTAATCAGGGCATAATACCAACATCTAAAGCAGTAAGAGAAAGAGATTTCGCAGAGGAAAGAAGACTTTTCTATGTGGCAATAACAAGGGCAAAAAAATATTTAAATATATATTGTGTAAGCGAAAATCTTGGCTGCTATGTGGAACCGTCAATTTTTATGAAGGAAGTAATGGCATAGAATATGTATATTTTTTGAAAATTATGTAGATAATACATTAAATTAAGGTGCATAATATTGCAATTTTAATACACTTTTGATAAAGTTAAAATAACAAAAAATGCGTTTATTACAAATGCATAGTAAGATTGTGAAAATAAATAAGAAAGGAAAATACAGGCATAGTAAAAATATTATGTTTGTGTCTTTCAAATTCATACGGGAAATGTATGAGTATTGTTGAAAGACTTGGTAAATGATATGGGAAATAATCAATTAGAAGAAGATGAAGATTTATTTGTAACTTTAACATTAGAAGATGACAGTGAGGTTGATTGCCTTGTTGTAAGTATATTTGAAGCAGAAGGAAGAGATTACATTGCATTACTTCCAACTGAAGGACCTGAAAACGAAGAAGGAGAAGTGTTCTTATACAGATACTTTGAAGACGAGGACGGAGAACCTGGACTTGACAATATTGAAACAGAAGCTGAATTCATGTTAGCATCACAGGCTTTTGATCAGCTAGTTGAAGACGGTGAATATGATGAAATTATTGAGGAAGAAGAAAACTTACATTAATTTGTGGTTTTTTGAATTTGTAAGATAATGCATTTTTAAGATAATAATGTTAGAAATACATTGTTATTTGAAAATCATAACAAAAAGAAAATACATTAAGAAGGTGGAAAAATGTCATACGAAGATGAAACTAGACAGAGAATAGAAGCAAGAAAAAGAAATGCTGAGTTAAAGAAAGAACAGCAGATTAAGAAAAGAAAAATAACATTAGGAATTTTAGCAGCAGCAATTGTTGTTATTGTAGTATTAATTATTGTTGTAGCTTCAGTTTCAGCCAAGAAAGATAGTGAAGTGAAGACAACAGCTCCTAAGGAAACATCAATATTAGGAGCAACAACAGCAGAGACAACAGAAGCTGTAACAACAACACAGAAGGTTGCTCAGCAGACAACACCAGAAACTACTGTAGCTACAACAACTGAGAAAACTGTTCCAGAGACAACAAAAGAAGAAACACAGGCGCCTACAGAGGAACAAACTGAAGAGGAAACAACACGACTTTCAGGCGAAATCAAACATGCAAGGGACGATGTCAACATAAGAAGAAAACCAAAAGAAAGCTCAAAGGTTTTAGACATTGTTAATAAGGGAGACGAATTAGAAGTCTTAAGCACTGACAAAGGTTGGTGCCATGTAATCTGGAATGGTATCGAAGGTTATGTATCAGCAAGATTCATAAAATAATAATTATAAATAAACAAAAAACGTATTTTATGGTAGACTAATACTTCCCATAAAGTACGTTTTTTATTACAGTGTACCAAAACATAAGCGTACTTGTGCTTGCACAAAAGTACGCTTATGTTTTGAGGACACGCCCGCATAATGAGCATAAAAGCACAGCGAAGTTGTGCGATATGCGAATTATGTGGTGAAATTGCGGGAGTGCAAAGCACGTAGCAATTTCGTAATAAAAAATATGAAGGGCAAAATAGCATAAAAGCACAACGAAGTTGTGCGATATGCGAATTATGTGGTGAAATTGCGGGAGTGCAAAGCACGTAGCAATTTCGTAATAAAAAAACATGAAGGGCAATATAGCATAAAAGCACAACGAGGAAAACACAATGAACTATAACGAAGCAAAACAATATTTAAAAGAAGTAAATAAATACGGCAGTGTCTTAGGTCTGAAAAGCATCACAACACTTTTAAAAGAAATGGGTAATCCTGAAAAAAGTCTGAAAGTTGTTCACATAGCAGGTACAAATGGAAAAGGTTCCACAATGGCTTTTTTAAACTGTATTCTCATGGAGGCAGGCTACAAAGTAGGTAGGTACAGTTCTCCGGCAGTTTTTGAAGAAGATGAGATTATTCAGATTAATAACCAAAACATAGAGCCAAACAGTTTAGGAGAAATAATCACTCATATTAAGGAAAAATGTGATTACATTGCTAAAACTTATGGATTTCATCCAACACCTTTTGAAATTGAAACGGCTTTGGCTTTTGAATATTTCAAAAGAAAGAATTGTGATATTGTGTTAGTTGAATGTGGTATGGGTGGTGCAACAGATGCCACAAATGTTTTCCATAAGGTTCTTTGTAGTATTATTGCCAATATTTCCTTGGACCACACAGTTTTTTTAGGTGACACAATTGAAGAAATAGCAAGGGTAAAATCGGGCATAATAAAAGCAAACTGCCCTGTTGTAGTAGCAAAACAGCAAAAAGAAATATGCGATGTAATAAGGGAGGAAGCTGAAAAAAAGAATTCCCATATAGTTATGGCTAAAGAAGCACAGCTGGATTTGGGTAATGGAGAAAATATTGTAACTTACAGAGCCTCTAATGGAAAAGAATATAAAGCTAATCTAAAAATGCTTGGAACTTATCAGGGAAAAAATGTGGCAACAGCAATTGAGGTTGCATTAATTCTTGAAAAAAAGGGTTACAATACAGAAAAATATATAAAAAATGGCATTGAAAATGCAGTCTGGAAGGGAAGATTTGAAATAATTTCAAAGGAACCATTATTTGTAATTGATGGCGCACATAATCCCGGAGCTATAGAGGAATTGGTAAAATGTATTGATTTGTATTTTACAAATAAACGAATTACCTTTATAATGGGAGTGTTGGCCGATAAAGACTTTGAGAAGGAAGCAGGTCTTATTGCAAACAAAGGAGAAAATATTTTAACTGTTACACCAAATAATGCCAGAGCATTAGATGGAAAGAAGTTGGCTAATACAATTTCTAAATACAACCCAAATGTTCAGTATGTAGAAAGTATAGATCAGGCTGTAGAGAAGGCAATTGATTTAGTAAACAGTAAAAAATCAGATATGATATTAGCTTTTGGCTCTTTATCACATCTAAATGATATTAATCAAGCAGTTAAAGCCGGAAGGAGAGATTGACTGATGTTTGATAAAAACAAAATAGAACAGGGAATCAAATTATTATTAGAAGGTATCGGTGAAGATCCAAGTAGAGAGGGTTTAGTGGATACTCCAAACAGAGTTGCACGTATGTATGAAGAGTTATGTGCAGGTATGGACAAAGATCCAATGGAGCATCTGTCAAAGACTTTTACATGTGATAATGGAAATGTAGTTATTGAAAAAGATATTACATTTTACTCAACTTGCGAACATCATTTGATGCCTTTTTATGGTAAAGCAAACATTGCTTATATTCCAAATGGAAAAGTTGTTGGAATAAGCAAGCTTGCAAGAACAGTGGAAGTTTTTGCAAGACGATTGCAGATTCAGGAACAAATGACAAATCAGATAGCCGATGCTATTGAAGAATGCTTAAATGCAAAGGGGGTATTGGTTATGGTTGAGGCTGAGCATATGTGTATGTCAGCAAGAGGAATTAAGAAACCAGGTAGTAAAACAATTACTTTTTCAGCAAAAGGCGCTTTTGAAGAAGACAGCAGTTTAAGAAGAGACATTCTTCATTTAATGGAGAAGTAATTAGACTTCTTATCATGGATCATATGGCAGAAGATAAAAACAGTTGCTTAATAGGCACGCATTTTTGTGTAATGTATCGTAAGTGATATTCTTTTTTAACAAAAATAATTAATAGAGAGTAAAGGAAAAATAAATGCAAATTGGAAAATATAATTTTGACTTAGATAATGATCCTATTATTATGGGAATTTTAAATGTAACACCTGACTCATTTTCTGACGGTGGTAAGTGGAACAACATGGACGCAGCTTTAAAGCACACTGAAGAAATGATCAAGGACGGTGCAAGAATTATTGATGTTGGCGGTGAGTCAACAAGACCGGGCTATACTTTAATTAGTGATGAAGAAGAAATAGAAAGGGTTGTGCCGGTTATTAATGCGATAAAAGAAAGATTTGATGTATGCGTATCCCTTGATACATACAAAACTAATGTGGCAAAAGCCGGAGTTGAAGCCGGAATTGACATGGTTAATGATGTGTGGGGATTTAAGTGGGACAAGCAGGATATGGCTGATTTAGTAGCAAAATCAGGAGTTGCTGCATGTGTTATGCATAATAAGGATAATACTAACTATGAAAGCTACGTGGAAGATGTTTTAAAGGAAATGAAGGAATCAATTGACATTGCACACAAAGCAGGAGTAAAGGATTCACAGATTGTATTAGATCCGGGCGTTGGTTTTGGAAAAGATTATGCACAGAATTTATCGATTATTAAACATGTGGACAGGCTAAAAGAACTTGGTTATCCTGTGCTTCTTGGAACATCCAGAAAGTCAGTTATCGGACTTACACTGGACGTAGATAAGAATGACAGAATGGCTGGAACTGTTGCAACAACTGTTATGGGATATGAGAGAGGCTGTAGTATTTTCAGGGTCCATGATGTAAAAGAAAACTATCAGGCATTAATGATGGCAAAGGCGATAAGAAATGAAAAATTGTATTAAAATTAAGCAGTTAGAAGTATTTGCATACCATGGCTGTGAGGAACATGAAAAAATAAATGGTCAGAAATTTTATATTGATGCTAACTTATATACAGACATAAGTGTTGCAGGCAATACTGATGATTTAAATGAAACTGTTAATTATGCTGAGGTTTGCGACTTTATAAATAAATTTCTAACAAAAAACAGATTTGATTTAATAGAAGCTGCGGCATGGCAGTGTACAACAGAATTGTTAAAAACATTTCCGAAAATCAGAGAAGTGGATTTTACAATATACAAACCACAGGCACCTATACCGTTGCCTTTTGGAAATGTTGCAATTTCCATCAACAGAAAATGGAGCAAGGCAATTTTATCAATCGGCTCTAATATGGGCGACAAGGAAGAACACCTAAATTGTGCAGTGGACAGTTTGTATGACGATGATAACTGCAGAGTTAATGTAGTATCAAATTATATAGAAACTGAGCCTTATGGACCTGTTGAACAGGACAATTTCCTAAATGGCTGTATTGAAATAGAAACATTGTATTCACCTGAAGAATTACTGAAAAAAGTCAACCAAATAGAAGCTTTTGAAGGTAGGACCAGGGAAATACACTGGGGCCCAAGAACATTGGATATAGACATTGTTTTTTACGAAAACCAGATAGTGGATTTACCAGAATTAAAGATACCACATGTGGAAATGCACAAGAGAATTTTTGTGTTAGAACCATTAAAACAAATTGCACCATATTGGACACATCCTATTTTAAATAAAACAGTAACTCAGTTGTTAGAGGACTTAAGTCCTAATAGTGGCTGTGGCGGTTGCAGTGGTTGTGGTGGCTGCCCAAAAATTTCAGAGGAGACAGATAATTAAACAACGAAAGAAAGGTCTTTAACGTATACATGAAAGATTTACAGGAAAGTAGAAAAGAAATTGATTCAATTGATAGCGAGATTGTAAGCTTATTTGAAAGACGAATGGAAGTCTGTAAAGACGTTGCTGAATACAAATTAAGAACAGGTAAGGCTGTTCTTGACAGACAAAGAGAATTAGACAAAATTAAAACATTAAAAAACAAAGCCTCAAGTGATTTTTATGCTCATGGTGTGGAAGAATTGTTTGAACAGATAATGGCAATGAGCAGAAAGATGCAGTATAAGCTTCTAACAGAAGAAGGGGTAAATAACGACATTGGATTTGATATTGTTGATAAAATCCCAATGGATGGTGCAAAAGTCGTATATCAGGGAATTCCGGGCGCCTACAGCCAGCAGGCAGCTACAGAATACTTTGGAGATAAGGCTGAATACTTAAATGTAACATCTTTTAGAGAGGCAATGAAGTATGTAAGAGACGGCAAGGCTGATTACGCAGTTTTACCAATGGAAAATTCATCTGCAGGAATTGTAACAGATGTGTATGACTTGCTGGTTGAATTCTCTAATTATATTGTTGATACATTCGATGTAAAAATAGAGCATTGTCTTTGTGGTTTAAAAGGTTCAAGAATAGAGGATATTCATGAGGTATATTCTCATCCACAGGCTTTTATGCAAAGTAATAAATTTATTGAGGAACATGGTTTTGGAAAAGTAAATCTTGCTAATACAGCAATTAGTGCAAGATATATTTCAGAACAGAATGACAAGACAAGAGCGTGTATAGCAAGTGCTAATGCAGCAGAAATTTATGGACTTGAAATATTACATAGAGGAATTAATTTCAATGATACAAATACAACAAAGTTCATTATCATAAGTAGAGAGAGAATGGCAAGAGTTAATGCTGATTTAATATGTATCAGTTTTGAGATGCCACATGAAAGCGGTACTTTATATCAGATGTTGTCTCATATTATTTACAATGACTTAAATATGACACGTATAGAATCAAGACCTGTACCTGAGAAGAAGTGGGAATACAGATTCTACGTTGAATTTGAGGGAAAAGCAAATCAGGCAGGAGCAATTAATGCTTTAAGCGGTATTAATGCAGAAGCCCTTAATATGAAAATATTAGGAAATTACTAGAAAAATTAATATCCTATTGCGTGGCTATATGAAAAAAAGGGGTTGCATTTTTGCAACCCTTTTTCATATGTGATTTTATTCTATTGTAACTACTTTCTGCAGTGATAAACATAAAGCAGTTAATGTTAGTCCTGATATCTAATATCTTCAATGCCAGCCTTGATTTCCAAAAACTTAAGTATGTCTTCATAAACTTCCGAAGCGTTCTTTTCATTAAATACTTCATGTCGCATACCTTTGTATACTTTAGAAAAAGTATTAGGAAAGCCACAATGCTTAAAGTGTAAAACAGCCTTCTTGAAAGCTTTGTCCCCTTGTCTGCAAGGATCATTCTCACCTGAAACAAACATTACAGGAAGATCACGATTTTTCTTGGACCAACCAAGTTTGCTGTATACTGTTTGAATCAAACTAAACAGTGCATAGTAACCATTTAAAGTAAAGGTCACGCCACATAACGGATCCTTGTTGTATTCTTCAACAACATCTCTATCTGAACAAATCCATGCATTTACGATGCCCTCTTTCATAAAAGGTTTTTCAAAAGGTCCATTAACCATTTTCTCAATCATTGGACTTCTGTAATTCCAGCCTCTAAAAAGAGCCATAAATCGAACTAGTCGTTTGCCAAAGCCGGCAAGCTGATTATCAGAAGGAGAACCACTTAAAACGACGGCATTCACTTCGTTAGAAAACTTTTTCAAATAAGCTCTTACAATAAGAGAACCCATGCTGTGTCCTACAATAATAAGTGGAAGATTAGGATATTCTCTTTTTAGAAACATTGTAAACTGATGAACGTCTTCGACAAGTCCTTTGTAGCCCTCGTGACCAAAGTAGCCCAAGTCATCAGTGGTTAAAATATTTTCACCATGCCCTTTTATGTCGGAAATGGCACAAATAAAACCACAATTACTAAAATACTGTAAAGTTTTTTCGTAACGTTTTCGCGTTTCACACATACCATGTACAAATTCAATTATACCAAGAGGTTCAATACCCTCCGGTGGAAAAGTAATAGTAGTTGGTCGCATATTACTCACCTCGCAATTAGTCGTTTATATCCATTCCCTCAGTTGTGTAAACAGTTCTCTTTCTAGCCATTTCGTCATTTTCAAGATATTCGTCATAAGTTGTAATCTTGTCAATAAGCTTGCCGTTTACAATTTCCATAATACGGTTTGCAGTTGTCTGAACAACCTGATGATCTCTTGATGAGAATAAAAGTACACCAGGAAACTTAATAAGGCCTGTGTTAAGGGCTGTAATACTTTCCATGTCTAAATGGTCAGTAGGTTCGTCAATAACTAAAACGTTAGCACCGCTAATCATAAGTTTTGAAAGCATAACCCTAACTTTTTCACCACCTGAAAGAACCTTAACTTTTTTAACACCATCATCACCTGCAAAAAGCATTCTACCAAGGAAACCACGAACGTATGTGGCATCTTTGATTTCTGAATACTGTGTAAGCCAGTCAACGATTACATCGTCACAGTCAAAATCTTTTGTGTTGTCTTTAGGGAAGTATGACTGACTTGTTGTGATACCCCATTTGTAATCACCTTCATCAGGTTCCATCTGTCCCATAATAATCTGAAATAATGTTGTTTTTGCAAGTCCGTTTGAACCAACGAAAGCAACTTTGTCTTCTCTACCGATTGTAAATGAAACATCATCTAAAACCTTAACACCGTCTATAGTTTTTGATAAATGTTCAACAGTTAAAACTTCGTTACCGATTTCTCTTGCAGGTCTGAAATCAATGTAAGGGTACTTTCTGCTTGAAGGCTTAATGTCATCAAGTTCGATTTTTTCTAAAGCACGCTTTCTTGAAGTAGCCTGTTTTGATTTAGAAGCATTGGCGCTAAATCTCTGGATAAAGTCCTGTAATTCCTTGATTTTTTCTTCTTTCTTTCTGTTAGCTTCTTTCATCTGTTTAACAATTAACTGACTTGATTCGTACCAGAAATCGTAGTTACCGGCATAAAGCTGAATCTTTGCATAGTCAATATCAGCAATCTGGGTACAAACTTTATTTAAGAAATATCTGTCATGAGATACAACGATTACTGTGTTTTCAAAATTGATTAGGAATTCTTCAAGCCAGGCAATTGCATCTAAATCCAAGTGGTTAGTAGGTTCGTCTAAAAGAAGAATGTCAGGGTTACCAAATAATGCCTGAGCTAAAAGAACCTTAACCTTTAATGTGCCGTTTAAATCTTTCATCTGGCTGTAGTGATATTCAGTATCTACTCCTAAACCATTTAAAAGAGTAGCAGCATCAGCTTCAGCGTTCCAGCCGTCCATATCGGCAAATTCAGCTTCAAGTTCTGATGCCTTAATGCCATCTTCATCAGAAAAATCTTCCTTCATGTAGATTGCATCTTTTTCTTTCATGATTTCGTAAAGACGGGCATTACCCATAATTACTGTATCAAGAACAGTGTATTCATCATACTGGAAGTGGTCCTGCTTTAAGAAAGAAAGACGTTCACCAGGTGTGATAATAACTTCACCGCTTGTAGGTTCAATCTCCCCTGTTAATATTTTTAAAAATGTTGATTTTCCGGCACCGTTAGCACCAATAAGTCCGTAGCAGTGACCTGGAACAAATTTAATATTTACATCTTCAAATAATGCTTTTTTGCCAAAACGTAAAGAAATATTACTTGTACTTATCATTTATAAATCTCCTTATTTTTATACATGTTTTAGGTAAATGCAAAAGAATAACGGATTTTTGACCGCAAAAATCCCGTAAACTTTTGCTGATTGCTCATCAAAGTATATCAGTTTTTAGGAATTAAAGCAATCTAGGAAAGGGAAAAATTACCTTATAATATGGGAAAAATAATTAAAAACAGTTTTATGTTTTTATAAACGGGTAAATATGTTATTATATGTCAGTAGGAGGCGAGGACATGAATAAGAAGAGACTGATTAGTTTGTTGTTAGTTTCAACACTTACAATTACAAGTGTATGTGGCTGTTCTTCAACAAAAGAAAAGACTACAAAAAAAGATAATACAGCAAAAACCAAGGCTGAAACTACTGTAGGACTTGATCCTGCAAAAGATTCAAGCTGGCCAAGAAGTTTTAGTATAAATGAAGGTTCAAAGGAATCTGATAATGGAACATATATTGAACAGTTAAAAATAAACGGAAGAAGACTTTACTTAAAAGGAAAGTTTGGCGTAATTGATGCCATGGACGGTCAGGTGTCAACAAGAGAAGAAGCGGATATTGAAATATCAAAGTCCTGTTCTTTTTATGATCAGAGATTAGATGGTGATGGCTCAATGACATTTAAAGAATTTAAAGAACATATTGCAGATAGCGGTTACACAGCCCCTGATAATTACATGATAACAATAGATCGGGGAAAAGTTTATTTGATACAGTTATTTGATTAGAATGATTCTGTTACAATGGCGGAAGTTAGAAACAGGGAGAGGGACCTGTAATAGAGATTGGTTTTTTTGAAACCAGATTAATTTAAGCATAAAATAAGACAAGTTACAGACATGAAAGGACGACAACATGGACAAGTTAGGCAACATAAAAGTATATAGGGGAAATCCGTTAATAATGGGTGCTACGGTAATGGGTGACAATGTTAATTTTGCAATTACTGCAAAGTATGGTAGCAAGTGCGAAGTAATATTGTACAGGAAAGGTGAAGACAGGGAAGCTTTTCGAATCCCATTTGAAAATGCACAGGTTATTGGAAGTGTTTATGCCATGTGTGTAACAGGACTTGATTATAAGAAATATGATTATAACTTTTGTGTTAATGATGAGATAATTGTAGACAAATACGCGAAGGCTTTATCAGAAAAAAAGCAATGGGGAGAAAAGAGCAAAAATCTTAGGGCAGGAATTGTTTCAAATGAATATGATTGGCAGGGGGATGCCCCTTTGAATATTCCTTTTGATGAGACAATTTTGTATCGTCTACATGTTAGAGGCTTTACAAAGCATGTTAGCTCAAAAGTAAAACATAAGGGAACTTATTTAGGTATTGTAGATAAGATTCCTTATTTCAAAGAACTTGGAATTACAATGATTGAGCTTATGCCAGCATATGACTTTAATGAAATAAAATCAAGACCTGCAACTTCAATGAAAGGCCAGTTCTCAATTGAGGAGCCAAAGCTAAACTATTGGGGATATACTGATGGTTTTATTTTTGCACCAAAAGCGGCTTACGCTTATTCTAATGCCATTGGTGGAGAAGTAGAAGAATTTAAGTATATGGTTAGGGAATTACACAAAAATGGAATTGAGATTTCCATGGAATTTTTCTTTCCTGAGCAGACTAACCCTAAGGAAATTTTAGACTGTCTTCATTATTGGGTAATGGAATACCACATTGACGGAATTCATGTGAACCTTGAAAGTGCAGTGATGCGAATGGTTCAAACAGATAATTTGCTATGCACAACGAAAATATTTACTTATAGCTTTGCGACAGATACAGATTTTTACAATAGTGCAACGGAAGTAAGAAATCTGGCTAATTTTAATGATGATTTTATGATTGCCACACGAAGATTTATAAAAGGTGATGAAGACATGCTTTCAACCATTGCCTATAAGGTGAAGGCAAATCCACCGGCAGTGGCAATTGTAAATTATGTGGCAAATCATAATACATTTACATTATATGATTCTGTATCTTATGACAGAAAATATAATCAGCCAAATGGTGAAAACAACAGAGACGGTGCTGTCTATAATTACAGTTGGAACTGTGGGGCTGAGGGAGATACAAGAAAACGTAAAATAATGGACTTAAGAAAAAAGCAGATTAAGAATGCTTTAAGTTTGGTATTTTTAAGTCAGGGTGTGCCTATGCTTTATGCAGGTGATGAAATGTGCAATTCTCAAAAGGGAAACAATAATCCATATTGTCTGGATAATGAAATTTCGTGGACTAATTGGAATAAAACAGCAATGGCAAAGGAAATATTTGAATTTACAAAGAATATAATTAAATTTAGAAAAGAACATAAAGTGTTACATCTAAAAAATGAAACAAGACAGATGGATTATAAATCCTACGGTTTACCGGATATGTCTTATCATGGAACAAAGGCGTGGTACGGAGACTTCAGTCATTTTAACAGACATTTTTCAACTATGTACTGTGGAAAATATGCAATGGATGAAACAGGAAGTGATGAAGCTGACGTGTACATTGCATACAATATGTATTGGGAAGAGCAAAGTTTTGGAATTCCTTCAGCACGAAATAAAAGGAAATGGAAGGTTGCTTTTTCAACCAGCCCTAATCAGAAAAGTGAAGAGGTGGGCAGAACATTTAATGTACCGGGAAGGAGCATA
Organism: Eubacterium sp.; assembly: GCF_057858645.1. Classification (NCBI taxonomy): domain Bacteria; kingdom Bacillati; phylum Bacillota; class Clostridia; order Eubacteriales; family Eubacteriaceae; genus Eubacterium; species Eubacterium sp. Next base: position 109,806 of record NZ_DBLZZO010000002.1, on the reverse strand, counting down.
ACGGTTTTGATTGCAAAACCTGAATAATATGTTAAAAGAATTAAACGAAAAAGGAATTGGTAAATATATTAATCTTGAAAAATGGGGATTAAGCACATTTGAATTAAAGATTTTAGCAATCCTTGCAATGTTTATTGACCATTTTTCAATTATTTTTTTAGAAAACAATAATAATACATTGTATTTAACGGGCCGTGCCATTGGAAGAATTTGTTTCCCAATAATATGTTTTGTTTTGGTTGAAGGATTTTTCCATACAAAAGACAGAATGAAACATGGAATTATTTTAGGCATATTCGCGTTATTATCAGAGGTTCCTTATGATTTAATGTATGGTTCATTATGGGACCTTGCAAGACAAAACGTGTTAATAACTTTGTTTATCGGTTATATGATGATATGGATGCTTGATTCAATTTCAAAGTTCAGAATTTCATATCCTGACAAAGTGTTACAAAAAATCGGAGTGGCAAGACTAAATACTTTGATTGAATTAGTAGTTATGTTGGTAGGATTTGCCATGGCATATTTTATTAATTGCTCATATTCCTATGCAGGGATAATGATAATTCTTTGCTTTTATGTTTTTAGAAAACATCACATAAGTCAGGGGATTGTAAATATTGTTTTTAATATGGGCATGTATCCATTGTCAATTCAGTGGTTTGGGGCATTAAGTATTATTCCTATTGAATTATACAATGACACACCGGGAAAACATAAATGGAAATATTTCTTTTATTTATTTTATCCATTACATATAGTGATTTTGGTAGGTATAAAAATATTTTTAATAAAATGATTACCTTTTATATAATTTTTTATCTTTCTATAGTTTTTAGTTTTTGTATACTTAAATTAGCTTTGAGCGGAAAATTTTTAGGAGGGTAAATTATGATATCAAAGTTAATTAAGAAAACAACAACATTTGTAGTTTCAGCAGCCATGGTTTTTTCGACAATTACATTTGCAATGCCTGAAAAAACAGTTAAGGCTTCTCCAACTACAGGCTCTACATTAGTATGGAGCGATGAATTCAATGGGAATTCCATTGATACTTCAAAATGGGGATTTGAAATAGGAACAGGTTCAAATGGATGGGGAAACAACGAACAGCAATATTATACTAACAGATCGGACAATGCTTATGTTGCTGACGGTGCCTTACACATTAGAGCAAAAAAAGAGTCTTACGGTGGAAAGAATTATACATCTGCAAGACTTAATACAAATGGGAAATTTACATTTACATATGGCTATGTAGAAGCAAGACTTGCATTACCATCTAATCAGGGAATTTGGCCTGCTTTTTGGATGCTTGGTGCAAATATTGGTAGCGTAGGTTGGCCATCATGTGGTGAAATCGACATTATGGAAGCAATTAATGCTGAAAATAAAACATATGGTACATGTCATTGGAACGCAAACGGACATGCTGAATACGGTAAGCCAACAGGTAATTTTGATATAACACAGTATCACACATATGGTTTACAGTGGGATAATGAGTATATCAGATTCTTTGTTGATGGAAATAAATTCTACGAAATGTCAATTGCAAACAATGTAGGCGATACAGAAGAATTCCACAGACCATTTTATTTATTATTAAATGTGGCAGTTGGAGGAAATTGGCCTGGCTTCTCAATTAATGACAGTGCATTTCCACAGGAAATGAAGGTTGACTATGTTCGTGTATATCAGGACAATCCTTCATACAATAGTTCATCATCAAACAATGTAGATAAGAGCAATGGTAGCAGTGCAGGAAGTAGTGGTAATACAGGAAATACAGGAAATACAGGAAACAGCGGCAATAATGGTTCATCTTCAAATACGCCGGCAAGTGGTATGGGAATGAATTATGCTGGTGACAGTTCTGCAACAGCTTATGTAAATGATTCAAAGTGGACAGACATTCATTATTCAGTAAATGGTGGTGGACAGCAGAACGTAAGAATGACTCAGTCAGGAGATAAAGCAACTTACACAGTTAATGGCTTGAAGTCAGGGGACACAGTTAAATACTGGTTTACATACTGCAATACTTCAGGCTATGTAAAAGACACAGCAAGTTATTCATATACACATAAAGGTAACAGTTCTTCAGGTGGTTCATCAAGTGGTAGTTCTTCATCAGGAAGTACATCAGGAACAGTAAACACTGCATCAGGTGATGTAACAATTTATCAGGATGCAAATTATGGTGGTAAAAGCACATCATTAGGCGTTGGAAGTTACAATCTTGCATCACTTATTGCAAAAGGCTTTAAGAATGATGATATGTCATCATTAAAGGTTCCATTTGGTTATAAGGTAACAATTTATCAGGATGACAATTTTAGTGGAAAGTCAAAGGTAATTACAAGCGATGCAAGTTACATTGGAAATGACTGGAATGACCAGTTGTCATCTGTTAAGGTTGAAAAAGCAAGATATAAAATTATCAACAGACACAGTGGCCTTTGTCTTGATGTTGCAGGAGCAAACAAAGCAAGTGGTACAAATGTACAACAGTGTCAGGCAAATGGAAACGTAGCCCAGGAATGGGAAATTGATTTTAATAAAGATGATTCAACATACATTCTTAAGAGTGCATTAACAGGAAAAGCACTTGATATGGGGGGCTGGTCACAGGATAATGGTGGTAATGCCATAATCTGGGATAACAATAAAACTAATAACCAGAGATGGTATATTACAATGGTTGATGGAGAATATTCATTCCTCATTAACAAACACAGTAACAAATCATTAGAAGTTGCTGGTTGGTCAACATCAAATGGTGGTAATGTACAGCAGTGGGATTATTTTGCTCAGGCAAATCAGCAGTGGAAGTTTGTTTTAGCTAATTAAATACATCTAAAAAGCTTAAAGGCTTAAAAAGTAAAAACAAAAATACCTCTAAAGTAGACAGATAGAATTGGAAAGTCTGTTACTTTAGAGGTATTTTTATGTAAATGAGTGTGGTATATTATTAGCTAAAGATTTATTTTTTTGGGGGAAGAACATATTAATTTAAAAGTATTCAGTAAAAATTAAGAATAGATTAATTAAAGGTTTACTAGGGAGAAAATTAAGAAAATTATTAGCTAAAATTAATTTGAGAGAAAATTATAAACTAAAATTTATTCGGGAGAAAATGAAAATGAAGATAAAACCAGCATATACGTTAAAAGGATATAAGAAAGAAAATTTAATAAAAGATATATTTACAGGAATCATTATAATGGCTGTGTCTATTCCAATATCCATGGGATATGCACAGATAGCGGGCTTGCCGGCAGTATATGGTTTGTATGGCTCGGTTTTCCCAATTATAATTTTTGCACTTTTTTCAACATCACCACAGTTTATTTTCGGAGTTGATGCAGCTCCGGCGGCGTTGGTAGGTGCAGCTCTTCTTAGTATGAATATTCAGGGCAGTACAAAAGAAGCAATGGAAGTAGTTCCTATAATTACTTTTTTAGTGGCAGTTTGGCTGTTGGCTTTTTATTTTATGAAAGCAGGAAAATTTGTAAATTATATTTCGGCCCCTGTTATGGGTGGTTTTATTACAGGAATATGTACAACAATTATTTTAATGCAGGTTCCTAAAATTATGGGTGGCACATCAGGTACGGGAGAGCTTCCTGAATTGGTGGAACATATTATTGATACAGGAAAAGATATTAATATGCCTTCGATTTATATTGGAATCGTGGCACTTATTATTTTACTTGTTTCTAAAAAGATTATGTCAAAATTTCCTATGGCGGTTGTACTTATGGTCATAGGTGTTATAATGACAAAATTTATTCCGTTACAACAATGGGGTGTAAAAACTCTTGATAGTGTTGCACTGGGACTTCCAAGTTGGAAGGTTCCTGATTTTGGAGCATATCCTATGACTGATTTGGTTATGATAAGTCTTTCTGTGGCAGTTGTTATTATAGCTGAAACGCTTTTGGCTGAAAATAGTTTTGCACAAAAGAATGGTTATAGAATAAATGATAATCAGGAAATACTTGCCTTTGCCCTTGGAAATTTTGTGGCAGCGTTTACAGGTTGTTGCCCTATAAATGGCTCAGTTTCAAGAACTGCAATGGGAGAGCAGTATCAGGGAAAAACACAATTAACGGGAATTGTGGCAGGTTTCTCCATGATGCTGCTTCTTTTGGTAGGTACAGGCTTTATTGGATATTTGCCGGTGCCAATTCTTACGGCAATAGTAATTTCTGCATTAATCGGCGCAACAGAGTTTGATTTGGCTGTCAGACTTTGGCAGGTAAGCCGTACGGAATGTTTTATTTTTATAGGCGCCTTTATGGGGGTGCTTATGCTTGGAACAATTAATGGTGTTTTAATTGGAATAATTCTTTCATTTACTGAAATGATTATCAGAACGGCAAAGCCGGCTACATGTTTTCTTGGCATACAACCGGGCCATAAGCATTTTAGAGATTTGAATGAGGGACGTCACATACATGCCATACAGGGTGTGGTTATTTACAGATTTAGCAGTAATTTGTTTTTTGCTAACATACAAACATTGCAAAGAGACATTGAAGATGCCATTAAAGAAGATACAAAGGCTGTAATTATTGATGCAAGTGCTGTGGGTAGCATTGACATAACAGCAGCCGACAGATTGGAAATTTTATATAAATCTCTTCAGGAGAAGGGGATTCGCTTTTATATGACTGAACATATTTCAGGTGTTAATGAACAGTTAAGAAAATTAGGTCTTGGTTATTTAATTGAAAATGGAAATGTTAGAAGAACAATTCATGTAGCGTTAAAAGACATGGGAATTAATAGACCTTATCCCTTAGAAGGAGATGTAGAAAATGAGCAACTTACACCTTCAAGAAAACGAGTAGACAACAGGGTTCAGGAATTTGTTTGGGCATTTGGTAAGGAAAGTGAAAAAGAAATCGAAAATCAAATAATGCTACAGATAGACCAACTAAAGAAATCAGGAGATGTGGAAAATCTTTTCCATGGACGCTGGTCCCACATGGATGCTTTTGACGAGGACGAATGGTTGGAGCATCTTGAAGAACACTTAAAAGAGATTGTAAATATTTCAGGCAAAGACGAAAAAGATATTGCTAAGCGACTTGAAGAACATAGAAGAGAAATTCACAATCGTATACACAAGGAGCATCCTGAACTTGCAGAACGCTTTGTAGAACGCAGACATATACTAGATGAGCATTTGCAGAAACGACATCCGGAAGTGTATGATTTGATTGTAAGTATAAGGGAAAAATAAGAAGTGTATGATTTGATTGTAAACATTAGAGAAAAATAAGAAGTGTAGTTGTTTTTTTCAATAGATTTGATGATTTGACTCTTATGCTTGCAAAAGATTCCAGCGATTTCCACCCCTTTAGTCATGTTATAGAGCATAGGGGTGGAAAAAGTGAGCTTGATGAACTTATGCTTGCAAAAGATTCTGGCAGTTTCCACCCCTTTAGTCATGTTATAGAGCATAGGGGTGGAAAAAGTGAGCTTGATGAACTTATGCTTGCAAAAGATTCTGGCAGTTTCCACCCCTTTAGTCATGTTATAGAGCATAGGGGTGGAAAAAGTGAGCTTGATGAACTTGTGCTTGCAAAAGATTCTGGCAGTTTCCACCCCTTCGGTTATGTAATAGCACATAGGGGTGTAAAAACAGAGTTTGATGAGCTTGTGTTTGAAAAAGATTCTGGCAGTTTCCACCCCCTCGGTTATGTAATAGCACATAGGGGTGTAAAAACAGCATTTGATGGACTTATGCTTATAAATGATTGCAGAAAAATCCACCCCTTTAGTTCTGTGAGAACATAAAGGGGTGGAAAAAGTGTATTTGATTAGTTTCATTTACAAAATTTGTCGAAAATAGATTAACTTTGTGGATAAACCAAATGCTCATCTGTAATATCTTCAAGAACTTCTGTGTAGAATTTGTTACACAAATACTTTGCCATATTAAGATTCATGTCTAAGTAGTTACCGCAATCCTTAGCACATGCGCCTGGCACTTCGCCTTCAAAGTTTCTCATAAAGTCGAACATTTCTTTCATTAAATCAACAATATCTTTTGATTCGTAATCTCCGGCCAAAACTAAATAGAAACCTGTTCTGCATCCCATTGGTCCAAAGTAAATTGTTTTGTTAGAAAATTCCTTATGGTTTCTTAAAAATGTAGCGCCTAAATGCTCTATAGTGTGAACTTCCGCAGTATTCATAACCGGCTCAAAGTTAGGTCGTGTCATTCTAATATCAAAAGTTGTAATAGTATTCTCACCAACTTTGTCTTTTCTTGAAACATATACTCCGGGTAATAGTTTCAAATGGTCTATTGTAAAACTTGCAATTTTTTCCATAGTATGCCTCCTGATAAATAATAAATTTCTAGAAATATATTAAATAATTGTATGGGAAAAATCAACAAAAAGATAGCGTGATAAGTTTCTAAAATTATATTGAAATATTTTGACGAAATATATTATTGATAAAATAGAATATGGCAACCCAAAGCTTATATAGAATCATAAAGCACTATCATATAACATAAAATATATATTGTTTTGATGCTGTTTTGATGCTTATTTGATGTAAACATTTGGTATATCAATAACAATTAATATATTATGGAGGTTTTAAAGATGAAAAGGATTCTCATAGGCTTAGTTCTAACAACTATATCAATCATTTTGATTGCATGTAAAAATGATGGTGTACAACAGAAAAGTACAACAGTAAAAAAGCAAGTGATAACAGTGACTGAAAATAGTAGTATTACATCGGATGCTACAAATACTAAAGAAAACCACAATTCAATGCATAAAGACAACAGCAACACAAGGGAAACAACATGTACAGATAATAGTCAAACAATAAAATCAGCATATTCTGATGAACAAATTGATGAAGCAAAAAAAGTCGCAATAAACTATTATAAAAATTTCCCACATAAGTTGAGAAACTTGAAGTTTAAAAAAGTCGAAGGCAAAAAAGTAATGTTTCAAATATACGATGAAACTAATCAGGCTACCAGAGCAATATATTTGAAATTACAAAATGGTAAATGGAAAGTTACTAATGAGGGATATTAATTTGAATATGCTGGCTTAGTTTTAGTTTACGATTGTATCGGTGAATTAATGAGTTTTGAGTAAAATAAAATTGGCAACCAAAATCAAATATAAAATTGTAAAGGGTTGCCAAATTCCTAAAAATATCGACACAATACTAGATATTATAAGAATATTGTTTACGTTATGATGTCTGTATAGTAGAATTATGAATATAAAATGGTGTAAAATAATTATTTAGGAGAAAATTTTATGAAAAAGAAAAAAGCATATTTAATCATAGTGATTGTTATATTATTGGCAATACTATTGGGATTTATCTATATGTACGTTCAGAGAAAAAATACTGTAGCTCAAATTAAAAAAGTAGTTTTGAATTGTACACAAAATAAAGTTGATGCTAGGTTTATAAATAACAGTGCCGGAGAGAAGATTTATAGCACAATACAAAATAATTGGAGCGAAGCAGGTGGAATAAAACTAAAAAAAATGGAGTGTGATATTGAAAACGAAAACTGGGGCAAAAATTATATTTGCGTAGTTGTACGTTACAAAGGAACATTAAAGAATGGAAAAAATGCTGAAGATTGTGAATATTACAAAGTGCATTTCGAAAAGAATAGTAACGGCATATATATTGATAAAGTGGGTGTGTCTGTAGGCGAGAAAGGTATTTATATCTATTAGGAAATAGTTGATACAGAAAATAATTAATAAACAACATATAAAACAGTAAATTATTGAATGTTGATTATAGTAAAAAGTGCTAGACGAATATTATACAAGGTATTATACTAATTTCAAAGAAAGTGTTCAACTTAACAAGTTTACTTCTTGCGGGAGTTGGGGCATTGCCGCCCAGCACTTTCTTTTTTTGATATAATTCGGAATGTTAACTAAGAATAATTACATTAAATTTAAATAAATGCACCCAATATAATGTATAGAAAAGATAATACAAATTAAATATAGAGAAAATAATAGATTTTGTAAAAAAATTTACAATAAAATATAACTGAAAGAGTGTGATTCATGTAATAAAATTCAAACCACAAATATTATCCAAAATACAAACATCAAATCTACAAGAAAATATAACTAAAACAGTACAATTCATGTAATAAAATACATTAGTAGGAACAAAAAATATCAGTTACGATCAATGCTAAATAGGAACAAAAATAGCAATGATTCCAAAATATTTGCAAGTAGGAATACAGATAACAAAAAGCGAATAGTACAAATACAGGAGAAATTGCACAAATGCCTAAAATAAAGGATATATTGTGCAAAATATATAAGAAAGTATAGAGAGTAGAAAATGGAAGATAACAAGAACAACATAAGTGAAAAGAACATAAATACAGACAAATATGAAAAAACTCAGAACAATACAAATCAAGATAGTCAGACAAAAGAAAACAATATACTAAATAGCCAGCAACAAGATAACAATATTCAGGATAAAACACACAAGCGTCGTGTAAGGTACAAGGGAACTCATCCTAGAACTTTTGCGGAAAAGTACAAGGAGCACAATCCTGAAAAATACAAGGATACAATTGAAAAAGTAATTAGCAAGGGTAGCACACCTGCGGGAATGCATATTTCTATTATGGTTCAGGAAATTCTTGATTTTCTTGAAATAAAACCGGGACAAAAAGGGCTTGATGCAACTTTAGGCTATGGTGGGCATACGTCAAAAATGTTGGAGAGGCTAGAAGGAAAAGGGCATGTGTACGGACTTGACATTGATCCTATTGAAATAGAAAAAACTAAAAAAAGGCTAAAAGACAAAGGCTTTGGGGAAGATATTTTTACAGGTGTAAATATTAACTTTAAGGATATTGATAAGGTAGCAGAAAAGTATGGAAAATTTGATTTTGTTTTAGCTGACTTAGGAGTATCGTCAATGCAAATTGATAATCCGGAAAGAGGCTTTACTTACAAATATGAAGGACCGCTTGATTTAAGGCTGAATCCAAATCAGGGAATTTCTGCAGCAGAAAGGATTAATACAATTTCAATGGATGAATTGGAAGGTATGCTTATTGAAAATTCAGACGAACCTTATGCTTACGAAATTGCAAAAACAGTTGTTGAAGAAAGAAGAAAAAAGAAAATCGAAACAACAACTCAGTTAAAAGATATTATTGAGAAGGCTTTGATTTACCTACCTAAAAAAGAAAGGGAGGAAGCTGTCAAGAAAAGTTGCGCAAGAACATTTCAGGCACTTAGAATTGATGTTAATAATGAATTTGAAGTTTTATATGATTTTCTGGAAAAATTGCCGGAGGTTTTGGCACCAAATGGTAGAGTAGCAGTACTCACATTCCATTCAGGAGAAGACAGATTGGTGAAAAAGTCATTTAAGGCTCTAAAAAAACAAGGTATTTACAGTGATGTGGCAAGAGATGTAATAAGACCGGGAAAGGCTGAATGCAACAGAAACCCAAGAGCCAAGTCGACAAAAATGCGCTGGGCAATTAAGAAGTAAAGGTTATAAAAGTATTAATATATTCTATATTTGACGTTTAAATATTTAAAACTTAATTTGCGAACATTGTAATATCATAATATGGAAAAATAATTTGCAGGTAAAAAGCTTTGTAATTGCAGTAATTAAAGAACTGGTTCCGTACTTTTTTCTATACAATTTATTACAAAAGTGATACAATACAATGGTATGTTAAATAATGGACAAACAATATTATTCAAGGAGAAAAAATATGCTAGGAGATAAGAAAGTTTCATATAGTGCCATGCAGTCAACAGGCACACTTACATTAGGAAATTATTTAGGAGCTCTTGACAACTGGTTAAAGATGCAGGAAGAATATGAGTGCTTTTATGCAATTGCAGATTTACATTCATTAACTGTAAGACAGAATCCTGCAGAACTTCGAAAGAGAGCAAGAGATTTATATACATTATATATTGCAGCAGGATTAGATCCTGAGAAGAACTGTATTTACTTCCAATCACATGTATCTGCACATGCAGAGCTTGCATGGATTTTAGATTGCTTCACATACATGGGTGAACTTAACCGTATGACACAGTTCAAGGACAAGGCTGCAAAGCATGCTGACAATATTAATGCAGGATTATTTACATATCCGTCACTTATGGCAGCAGATATTTTATTGTATCAGGCAGATGTTGTTCCTGTAGGTGTTGACCAGAAGCAGCACTTAGAGTTGACAAGAGATATTGCTACAAGATTTAATGGAATTTACGGTGATGTATTTACAATTCCTGAACCATACATTGGAAAGTCAACAGCAAAAATTATGAGCCTTCAGGATCCATCAAGAAAAATGTCAAAATCAGACGAGAATCCAAATGCAAGTATTTTGCTTATGGATGATCCTGACACAATTATCAGAAAGTTCAAGAGAGCTGTTACAGATTCAGATATGGAAATCAGATATTCTGATGACAAGCCTGGAATTCAGAACTTAATTAACATTTATTCATGTATTACAGGAAAGACTATTGAAGAAGTTGAAAAAGAATTTGACGGAAAAGGTTATGGCGAGTTTAAGTTAGCAGTAGGTGAATCAGTTGCAGACAGACTTAAACCATTACAGGACAGATTCTATGAAATTCAGAAAGACAAAGCATATCTTAATGGTGTTATAAAAGAAAATGACGAAAAGGCTGCATATTTTGCAAACAAAACATTAAGAAAAGTTCAGAAGAAAGTCGGACTTACAGAAAAAATCAGATAATGATAAAAAATATATTATTAGATTTAGATGATACAATTTTAGATTTTAAAAAGTGCGAGCATGTAGCATTGGATAAGGCTTTAACAGTTCTTGGAGTGCCACATGATGAAAGTACTATTAAGCTTTATAGCAAGATAAATGATCTTCATTGGAAAAAGTTGGAAACAGGAGAACTGACAAGAAATCAGGTACTTTTAGGCAGATTTGAGATGCTGTTTGAGAAGATAGGTGTTCAGTGTTCAGGGCAAAAAGCTTGGGAAACATACGAAGAAATGTTAAGTAATCAGTATTTCTTTGTGACTGGAGCAGTAGAGCTGTTGGAAAATTTAAAAGACAAATATGATTTATACATAGTTTCCAACGGAACCGCTTCAGTTCAGGATAGAAGAATAGCCGGAGCCCACTTAGAAAGATATTTTAAGAAAATATTTATTTCGCAAAGAGTTGGAATAAACAAGCCGGACATTAGATTTTTTGAAAGATGTTTTGCTGAGATTCCTAATCTAAATAAAGATGAAACAATTATCGTGGGCGACAGCTTAAGTTCAGACATACAGGGTGGAACAAATGCAGGTATTAAAACATGCTGGTACAATCCACATAATCTAACCACACCTGACAATATGAAAATCAATTATGTTATAGGCAACTTAGAAGAATTGTATGATGTTCTAAAAAAAGAAAAATAAAGAATTATTTCCTAGTGGAATGTTTTATACGTAATAGGAATTTCAGAGAAATTTTATATTACTTACATAAAAAACATTAAGTATTTATTGAATGACCAAAAGTTAAATTGGTAATAAAAATTAAACTTGTAATATAAGTTTAACTTGAAACATAACAGTTTAAAGGTTGATTCAAAGAAATACTTAATGTTTTTTTGTTTTTAAATTGCTTAAAAATTTATCTGCAAAAACAATAATAGTATTAACCGCCAGAAATATAACGGTAATTACCACAATGTAGAGTAAACACTTTCTCATACCCAAATAGTCATAATTTAGGAAAAAGTATGGGTATTTAGGTACATTTCTAAATTCTTCCGGTGTGTTACAGGCACATCTTGTAAAAAATGCGAAAATATATACTAATGGGAAAGCAAGCCAACTGAAAATATAACTCCATTTAAATAATCCCTTGGGCTGGAATATAAGCCAGTCAAAAACAAACATAAACGGCACAATATAGTGGGCGATGATGCTTTCCACAGGCAATCCAAGAGGTGTCATAGTGTCCTGTTGCAATACTATTTTATGTTCTGAAAAATGATAAATTAAAAATGTACATGTAATGCAGGACAGTGCCATGCCCTTAAAATAAATTAAAAGAGTAGAGCGGGTATTCTTTTTTGTAAAATGTTTAATTAAAAGAACACTCATAAATACAGCACAGAAAATATTGCTCCACAATGTAAAGAAACTAAATTCGTGAACATTAACATCCCTGTCATTAATGTCAAAATGTATGGCGATTCCTGTAATTGATATGATTATAAATAAAATTCTGTAAATTAACTCAAATCTTTTTTTCATAAAACAAACACTCCTGATAATAATATTATTACCAGGAGTATGAAAAAAACATTTGTAAAATATTTCATTGTTAATTGCGTGTTTTAAAATCTCAAACACTTTTATAGATTAAAAAACATGTTTGAGTAATATATTAAAAAATCTAATATATTTAAACTATTATATTTAAATTATTATATTTAATCTAATATATTCAAATTATTATATTGTTGTAGTTTTTACGATTACAGATTTTACATAACTATAGTTTGCGTATTAACATTTGTGTATGAACAAATTAAGTTCCCAAATAAGAGAAATGCATGTAGTCTTTTCTGTTGCCCCAAAAGCCTCTTTCAAAGCCATACTTATTTAAAATTTTTACAAGCGGGCATTTTAGTGGAATTGAATATTTGCTTTTTTTAGGTTTCCAAAAAGAACCTGCTAAAATCTGACCGTTGTCAATCATATAGTTTTCATTTGAATTAATATCAAAGGCTGTGCCGATACAGTGTTCAGAGGCTGAGCCGTTTCCACGCCAGTTGTAGCAACCAATGTCGTGAATAGGAAAACGTTCTTTTGTTTTGTAAATTTCTTTAAACATTTTTTTTACAGAAGGTGCCAGTCCCTTGTTCACCGTAACATAAAAATGTCTTGTATATTTTTTGCCAACTGTTGTTCTGTCCCAAACCTTAATTCTAACTGTTTTCATATTTTTACTTGCAATTTTTGAAGTTTTGTACCAGGCAGTTTTACTGTTGCCAAACAGTCTTTGTATACGACTGTCATAAGGTTCATTTTCAAAAGAGTAGTAGTTACAGTATTTTTCATAATAGCCGGGTTCAACGCTTAGAAGCATTTTTCCGGAAACTGTTTTATAGCTGTAAACCTTGTAATAATAGGCTTTGCCGTTTTTTACTTTTTTATGAGTGTAGTGTAATTTGTTGTTACCCTTTAAGGTGGCAAGCTTTTTGTATTTGCCATTGTATTTTGTTGAATAATAAATTACATAACCGTTACCATCTGAAATTTTCTTCCAGTAAAGAGTGTTGGTCTTTGGTTTTTTTGAATATGTAGTAGTAATTTTTGCACTGTCAGTTCGAACCTGGGCATATTTTACTGTAGAAAAATTACTGTAATATTTTACATTGTCATAAGTTACATAAGCACGTATTTTATAGTAATAGGTTTTACCAACTGTAAGTTTTTTATTTGTGTAACTGTAAGGTGCCATATAGTAATCAAAAGAGGTAGTTTTTACGGTTTTTATTAATGAATAACTTCCATTTGAAGTGGTGCTTCTGTAAACTTCGTAGCCTTGTGAGTCCTTTGTCCCGTTCCAGCTAAGTGTTATGCCATGAGACTTAACGGCAGTTGCTGTTTTTAATGTTGGTACAGCAAGAGGTGTAAAAACATCTTCTACGAAAGTTGCCTCGCTTGTTTGCAAATTATCATTTTCATCGAAATATACTGTCTCGATTTTATAAAAATAATGCACGCCGGCACTGAAATTATAATCAGTATAATAAGGGAAATAGCTTTGTGACAATAACTGATAGTCGCCGTCCTTAGAAGTGGCTCTGTAAATATTAAAGTAGTAGTAATCATCATCACTAACATGCCATCGTAGTTCAACTGAGTCTGCAGTCTTATTTACATTGTCAATAACTGGCTGATAGTTTGTGGATAATGTGTCAGCAAAAACATTACCATTAAAAATAAAAGCAATATTAAATAGTAATGCGACAATGAAAAGCCCGACTAAACTATATTGTTTCTTTTTCATTTTCATATCTCCTTGTAAAATATTTTAGGCATAAACATACCCTGTCTACAAGTTTACCATAAAAGATGATTTTATAATAGAAAATAATATTTTATAACAGAAAATCATTTGAAGAAAGAAAATAAATATTGTATAATATATTGGTTAAAGTGGCTTTTTGCGTTCTGACGTTGGAAAGCTTAGACTTACTTAATGGAAAAGAGATATTATGATTTTAAAAACTAATCAATTGGACATAGATACATATTTAAAGTTAAGAGAAAAAGTAAACTGGAAGAAATTGACCAAAACTCAGGCAGAAGCAGCAATAAAGGGGAGTCTTTATACAGTAGTGGCTTATGAAGATAATGAGCCTGTAGGCATGGGAAGAATTGTAGGTGACGGGGCAGTAATCTGCTATATACAGGACCTTATAGTTGTTCCTGAATGTCAGAAAAAAGGCATGGGACATGCAATTATTACTAAGCTTATTGATTATGTAAAGGAAATAAAGTTAAGTGACACAGAGATAATGCTTGATTTAATGTGTGCAAGAGGCAGAGAAAACTTTTATAAGAAGGAAGGCTTTATTTCAAGACCTAATGATAAGTTAGGCCCGGGAATGATTATGTACATAAAATAGAATTTTGGAAGGAGTAAGATTATGAATATTTACTTAATAAGACACGGCAGACAAAACAGTACATTATGTAATGTAGATGTGGAACTTTCAAAAGAAGGTAGAGAGCAGGCAGATTTATTAGGAAAAAGACTTGCAGAAAATGATTATGGCATAGAAGCTGTTTATTCAAGTCAGCTTATTAGAGCAAAAGAGACAGCAGATATAATTAATTCTCATTTGAATAAAAAGAGAGTAATAGATGAAAGATGGCAGGAAGCAAACTTTGGCGGTATGACAGGACTTGAGAATTCTGTTATTAAAGAAAAATATCAGGATTTTCTTTCTAAGAGAGTCTTAATGGAAGAAGATTTGCCATATCCTGACGGTGGTGAAAACTGTGAAATGGTGTTTAACAGAGTAATGGAAGCACTAAAGGATTTAACAAAGGAACCATACGAAAATGTATGCGTTGTAACTCATGGTGGAGTTCTAAGAGCTTTGCTTACAGGAATTCTGGGAGCTGATTATTGTAAATGGCTTACATACGGAAGACAAATTGAAAATAGCAGTATCACTCACATTATGTATGATGAAAAAATGAAAACTTTCCATATTGAAAGATTTAATGACTTTGCACATTTGGAAGGAAAAGATTATTTAATGAGAAAGCATTTTGGAACAGGTTTTTTCAGAATGCAGAAAGATAAATAAATTTAAGACAGGGAGTTTTTTATGGCTAATAATTATGATGGAAATAGTATAGCGGTACTTGAAGGACTTGAACCGGTAAGAAAAAGACCGGGAATGTATATTGGTAGCGTAGGTACTAAAGGACTTAATCATCTTATATATGAAATAGTAGACAATTCGGTGGATGAACATTTGGCAGGGTACTGTTCTGAAATTACAGTAACTTTGGAAAAAGACGGTTCGGCTACAATTAAAGATAATGGACGAGGCATACCGGTTGACTTAAATGAGCAGACAGGTAGGCCGGCAGTGGAAGTTGTTTTTACAACCCTTCATGCAGGTGGTAAATTTGGTGATAGTAACTACAAGATTTCAGGTGGCCTCCATGGTGTAGGCTCATCAGTTGTTAATGCTTTATCACTTTGGCTGGAAGTTAATGTAAAAAGAGACGGAAAAGTTTACAACCAAAGATATGAACAGGGTAAGATTTGCTACGACTTAAAGGAAGTTGGAAAATGCAGAAAAAATGATACAGGTACAACTGTTAGCTTTTTCCCTGATGGAGAAATTTTTGAAAAAACATATTTTAAGGCAGATGCAATTAAAAGCCGTCTCCATGAAACAGCATACCTTAATCCTAATCTGACAATTATTTTTGAAAATAAAAGAGTAGGGGAAGAGGAGACAGTAACATTTTCTGAACCTGACGGAATTAAGGCTTTTATAGCTGACATGACTAAGGACAAGGAAAAAGTAACAGACATTATTTATTTTAAAGATGATATTGAGGGCATTGAACTTGAGATTGCTTTTCAGTATATAAATGAATTTACAGAAAATATTTCAGGTTTCTGTAATAACATTTACACCCAGGAAGGCGGTACACACATAACAGGTTTCAAGTCAGTTTTAACACAGACAATTAATCAGTACGCAAGAGAACTTGGTGTGTTAAAAGAGAAGGATTCAAACTTTACAGGGGCAGATGTTAGAAATGGTTTAGTGGCTGTTGTGGCATGTAAGCATCCTGATCCAAGATTTGAAGGGCAGACAAAAACAAAATTGGACAATCCTGACGCTGAAAAAGCAACAAAGAGCATCGCAGGAGAACAGCTTGTTTTATTTTTTGATAAAAATATTGAGACTTTGAAAAATGTAATTAGCTGCGCTGAAAAATCTGCAAAAATCAGAAAGTCAGAAGAGAAAGCAAAAACAAACATGCTTTCAAAAAGTAGATTTTCCATTGACAGTAATGGTAAACTTGCAAACTGCGAAAGCAGAAAACCTGAAAAATGTGAGATATTCATAGTGGAGGGAGATTCTGCGGGTGGTTCAGCCAAGACAGCAAGAGACAGAAAGACACAGGCAATTATGCCAATTCGAGGAAAAATATTAAATGTTGAAAAAGCATCAATAGATAAGGTACTGGCAAATGCAGAAATTAAAACAATGATAAATGCTTTCGGATGTGGTTTTTCAGAAGGCTATGGAAATGATTTTGACATTGAAAAATTAAAATTCCACAAAATTATTATTATGACTGATGCGGACGTTGACGGTTCTCATATTGATACATTATTACTTACATTTTTCTATAGATTTATGCCTGAATTAATTAATCACGGTCACGTATATATTGCAACACCACCTCTTTACAAGGTTGTTCCAAAAAGAGGAGAAGGTGAATATTTGTATGATGACAAGGCATTGGAAAAATACAGAAAGACTCACAAAGGTTTTACACTTCAACGTTACAAAGGTTTAGGTGAAATGGATCCTGACCAGTTATGGGAGACTACGCTTAATCCTGAAACAAGAATTTTAAAACAGGTAGAAATAGAGGACGCAAGACTTGCTTCTGATGTAACAAGTATGTTAATGGGAAGTGAAGTAGGTCCAAGAAGAGAATTTATTTATAATCATGCAAAAGACGCTGATTTAGATATTTAGGGAGATATTAATGGCAGAACAAATTATAAAAACAGAATATTCTGAGGTAATGCAGAAAAGTTATATTGATTATGCGATGAGCGTTATTTGTGCCAGAGCACTTCCGGATGCAAGAGACGGATTAAAGCCGGTACAAAGACGTGTACTTTATGCAATGGATCAGTTAGGCTTATCTCATGATAAACCACATAGAAAATCAGCCCGTATCGTAGGTGATACAATGGGTAAATATCATCCACATGGTGATAGTTCAATTTATGAAACTTTAGTAGTTTTGGCACAGCAGTTCAAAAAAGGAATGGCGTTAGTTGACGGTCATGGAAATTTTGGCTCAATTGAAGGTGACGGAGCCGCTGCAATGCGTTATACTGAAGCTAAACTACAGAAATTTACAGAAGATGTTTATTTGGCAGACTTAAATAAAGATGTTGTAGATTTCGTACCAAACTTTGATGAAACAGAAAAAGAACCACAGGTACTTCCTGTACGTGTACCAAATCTTTTGGTAAATGGTGCAGAAGGTATTGCCGTAGGTATGACAACAAATATTCCTACTCATAATTTAGGGGAAGTTGTGGATGCGGTTATTGCTTACATGGACAAGAACAGCATTACAACAGAAGAATTAATGAAGATAATTCCCGGCCCGGATTTTCCCACAGGAGGAATTGTTGCCAACAAGTCTGATTTGCCTAAAATTTATGAAACAGGTACAGGTAAAATCAAGCTTCGTGGAAAAGTAGAATTTGAAAAAGGCAAAGGCAGAGAAAAAGACAAGTTAGTTATTACTGAAATTCCATACACAATGATTGGTACAGGAATAAGCAAGTTTATTTCAGACGTAATTGACCTTGTTGAAACAAAGAAAACAAATGATATTGTTGATATTTCCAACGCATCAAATAAAGATGGTATTAGGATTGTTTTAGAGTTGAAAAAGGGAGCAGATGTTGAAAAATTAACAAACATGCTCTATAAGAAAACTAAACTTGAAGATACATTTGGAGTTAATATGTTAGCCATTGCAGAGGGTAGACCGGAAGTAATGGGCCTTAAACAGATTGTTAAATACAGTGTTGATTTTCAGTATGAACTTGCCACAAGAAAATATACAACTCTTTTAAATAAGGCTTTAGAACAGAAAGAAGTTAAGGAAGGTCTTATTAAGGCAACTAACATTATTGATTTAATAATTGAAATAATCAGAGGTTGTCAAAGCCAGAAACAGGTTAAGGACTGTCTTGTAAACGGTAATACTGAAGGCATTAAATTTAAGAATCCTGAGTCAGCTTTATTAGCAGGCAATTTATGTTTTACAGAACGTCAGGCCCAGGCAATTTTGGACTTAAGACTTGCCAAGTTAATCGGTCTTGAAATTATGGCTCTTCAAAAAGAATACGAAGAACTTGTAAACCAGATTGCTGATTACGAAGAAATTCTTAACAGTAAAAGAGCCATGACAAATGCCATCAAGAAGGATTTAAGAGCCATTAAAAAGGAATACAACAGACCACGTAGAACTCTTATTGAAGATGGAAAAGAAGCTGTGTTTGATGAAAACGCATTTGTTGAACAGGAAGTTGTATTTGTTCAGGACAAGTTCGGTTATGCCAAACTTTTAGAGCCGGCAGCATTTGATAGAAATATTGAAAGTGTTACAGCCAATAACAAATATTACTTTAACTGTATGAACACAGATACAATTTGTATTTTTACAGATAACGGCAATGTTCATCAGATTAAGGTACAGAATATTCCAACAAAGAAAGTAAGAGAAAAAGGTGTCCCAATTGACAATTTAGGCAATTACAGTAGTCAGGGGGAAAACATAATTGCATTAATGTCTTTTGATATGATTAAAGATAAGAAACTTTTATTTACAACTAAAAACGGAATGATAAAGCTTGTTGATGGTAGCGAGTTTGAGACTAACAGAAAAACAGTAGCAGCCACAAAGCTTGGAAAAGATGATGAGTTAGTATCAGTAGTCATTACAAGAGTTTCAGAGAAGGAAGTTGTGGAAGACACTGAAATGCCTATTGCATTATCAGGTGGTTCAGATGATTTTGAAATGCTTGATTATGAGCAAATGGAATTTACCAATATGGATACTGACAATCATCAGGAGAAAGAATTACAGTATACAAGAGAAATCTTAGTTTTACAGACAAACGACGGTATATTCTTAAGATTCCCAATTAAGGAAGTACCTGAATTGAAGAAGGCAACACTTGGTGTTAAGGGTATTAAACTTAATGCAGAAGACTTTGTTACACACGTATATCTTTTGGATATTGGCGATAATGAAGTTGTTGAATATAAAGGAAAACAGGTGGAACTTAGAAAACTCAAAATTGGAAAGCGCGGTACTAAAGGTGTAAAAGTTCGCAGATAATGAGACTTTGAAGAACTTGTAACTTGTTGTTATGCAAAAAAAGGATGAAATATATGAGAGCACGCAAAAAAACAGTAAAAAACACAATTATAATAATTGTTATAGTAACCATGATTGTAAACTTGTTTTTTGGAATATCTTTTGACAGCAGAGAAGTAATGGCAGCAGATTCGTTTGAGACAAGTATTAAAGGTTTTCCTGACAGTTATAAACCATATTTAAGGAAGCTTCACAAAAAATATCCTAAGTGGAAATTTGTTCCTTATAATACGGGAATCAATTTTAATACTGCAGTGGAAAATGAATTAAAAGATGACAGAAGCTTAATTGAAAAAAGTTACAGCAAGTATTTAAAGTCTACAGAACCCGGAGACTATAATGCTTCTACAGGAGCTTATATAGCAAAAGACGGTAGTAGTTGGGTAACAGCCTCAAAGGTAGCCGTCCAGTATTTTATGGATCCGAGAAACTTTTTAAATGATACGCATATTTATCAGTTTGAAAAATTAGCATACGATTCAACACAGACTGCAAGTGGAGTGGAGGCAGTTTTAGAAGGCTCTTTTATGTACAAAACAAACATTGGTTATTTAACAACTGCTGGCAAATACAAGTCAACAGATGTTAAATATTCATCAAAAATTATAGAAGCTGCAAAAGGAAGTAAGGTAAGTGCTTATTATATTGCCTCAAAAATACTTCAGGAAGTTGGTTCAAAGAAGAATTCAAAATATGCAGGTATGGGAGCAAGTGGTAGTGTTAATGGAGAGTATTCTTCTAAGTACAAGGGAATTTATAATTTCTATAACATTGGGGCTTACACAAGTTCTAATCCAATAGCTAACGGACTGGCATGGGCAAGCTCTGGTAATACATATAATAGAAAGTGGAAAGCACCGGGAAAATCTATTATAGGTGGAGCAGAATATATAGGAGAAAAATACATTAATGCTGGTCAGTACACTACATACTTCCAAAGATTTAATGTAAATAAAAACTCTACATACGGTTTATACCAGCACCAGTATATGACTAATATTTACGGAGCAGCTTCAGAAGCAGCACTTGGAAGTGATGCTTATAATGAGATGGGTGTCACAAAACTTGCTTTAACTTTTGTAATTCCTGTTTACACGAATATGCCATCTACAAGTGCCAAGGTAACAATAGGTAGCAGTTCAAAACAAGGGACGGTTATCTCAACAGTTAATTTAAGACAGGGTGCAGGCACTAATACAAATACATTAACAACTTTAAGTAAGAATACAAATGTTACAATATTAGAAGGTGTAAGAACAAGTAATCTGTTTGGCTCATCTTGGTTAAGTAACCCATACTGGTATAAAGTAAAATGTGTGAAAAATAACAAGACTTACACAGGCTATATTGCAGCATCTTATTTGAATGTTCACAGTGAAAAGTCAATTTCAAAAGGTGCTAAATACAAGTTACCGGTGTCAGTTACAAAAGGTCAGAGTGTTTATTATATGAGTGACAATCCGGCAGTTGTAAAGGTTGACCAGTCAGGTTATGCTACAGCATTAAAGAAAGGCACAACAACAGTTAGAGCTTATACGGCAGCAGGCAATATGAGTGCTATGACAATAACTGTTGGACAATCCTATAAACCTTCAAAGCCTGTAGTTTCAGGTAGCTCAAAGAATTACAATTCTGTTACTGTTAAATGGAATGCTCAGAATAATATCAATGGATATTATTTATATAGAAAAAACGCAGCAGGAAAGTATGTTATAATAGCAAAGCCTAAGGGAAATGTTAACAGTTATGTGGACACAAATCTTGTATCAGGTACAGTATATAGCTACAAGGTAAAAGCCTATAGAACTGTATCAGGCAAGAAACACAAAAGTGCAAAATCAAAAGCAGTAACCATAAAACCAATACCTTCAAAGGTAAAAAAGCCAACTGTTGCTAAGCAGGGCAAAACTTTGAAAGTTACATGGAAAAAGGTAGCTGGTGCAAGTGGTTATGTTATTTACAGGTCGACAGCAGCAAAGGGACCATTTACAAGAATAGCAGTTAAATCCGCTAACAATGTAAATTGCGTTGATAAAAATGTTCAGGACAAAAAGACATATTTTTATAAGGTTGCTGCATATAGAACAGTTGGAAACAAGAAGATTTATGGAAAAAAATCAACAAAAAGGAAAATTATAAATTAAAAATAACTAGGAGGCAAAATGATTAATTTTATTGTGTGTGGTTTAGAAGGCACATTAATAGATGAAAATAATAAAACAATTTCAGAAGAAACAATTGACTTAATCGCTACACTGTTAGAAAATGATTTTAAATTTGCTGTAGCAACAGGGTTAAATTACAATCTTGTTAAACCATTATTTGGAAAAATACAGGATGATATTATTTATATTTGTAATGATGGTGGCGTGATTTTTCAGGGAGAAAAAGTAATAAGCAAGACAACAATTGACCGTCTTGTTTGTTTAGATGTACTTATTGAAATGGAAAAAGATGAATATAATAATGATATTCGTTTGGTTTTTTCAAATGAGAAAGATACAGCTATAAAAACTCATGATTACGAGTTTCTCAAATACTTAAATAACAAAGGGATTGAGCCTGAACATATTGATGACTTAAAAGAATTAAATGGAGATGTTACAAAGATTACATTATGCTCAAAAGATGGATTTGATGAAAAAAGCTTTGAGAAGATTTACAAAAGATGGTCTGCAAAAGCCAATGTATCAATTTCATCTCCTAATGAAATGTTTATAACAGGACAATATGTAACTAAAGGTATGGCAATAGCCTTAATTCAGCACTTTTATGAAATATCAGAAGAAGACACAGTTGTGTTTGGAACAGGTTTTACTGATATAGACATGTTTGAACATTGTTTTTACAGCTATGCAATGCAATGGGCAGATTCTCAGGTAAGACATGCGGCAAAACATATTACGGAAAGTGTTGATACTATTTTGGAAGATATTATGAGAATGTAAAACATAAATAGAGACTGGCAGGAAGGAAGAAAAAA
Organism: Eubacterium sp.; assembly: GCF_057858645.1. Classification (NCBI taxonomy): domain Bacteria; kingdom Bacillati; phylum Bacillota; class Clostridia; order Eubacteriales; family Eubacteriaceae; genus Eubacterium; species Eubacterium sp. The sequence goes on along the minus strand of NZ_DBLZZO010000002.1, from coordinate 87,050 downwards.
TGAATTTTTCAAAATTGAAAAAAATTGCAGCTACAGGAATTGCAGTTACATTAACCGCATCATTTTTAACAGGTTGCGGCATAAAAAGTGACACATTCATATTAGGAAAAATCTTTGGATTAAGCAGTGATGAAATTTTTAAAATAGATGACTTAACATGTTCTAAAAGTGAATACAAATTGATTTTTATGAACTATGTAAACAAATATAAAAAGGACTTTGGCGGAAAAGTTGACTGGAATGCAAAAGTGGACAAGGACACAACGTTAAAAGATTTCGTTATGGAAAAAGTTAAAGAAGACATGACTGTTAAGTATACAATTGCAGCCATGGCAGACTCAGAGGGTATCAAAATAGATAAAGATGACATGCGTTCAATTAATGATGTGGCAGACAAGTTTTATAATTCATTAAGTCAAAGTGAATTGGAATACACAGACGCGGATTTGGATACAGCAACAGTATTGTACAGAAATTATTATTTGGCGGACAAGGTTTACAACAGAGTTACCGAGAAGGTAGATGAGACTGTAAGTGAAGAAGATGCAAGAGTAATAAAAATACAGTACATTCGTATGTCATCAGATAATACAGCCCCTGATACAATCCAAAAGAAGTTACGTTCCATTGCTAAAAAAGTTAAAAAAGGAACTGCAAACTTCGAAAAGGAAGCAAAGCAGATAAGCGAAGATGACTCAGCTACAAAAGTTATAAAGAAAAATGAAGCTACAACAACATTGGAAAAAGAAGCCTTTAACGTTAATAAAAATCAGACCAGTGAAATTATTAATGACGGAAATGATTATTACCTGATTTACTGCGTTGATAATTATATGAAAGATGAGACAGCTAAGAACAAGGAAGATATCATCAAGAAGCAAAAAAAGGCACTATTCCAGAAAGAATATAACAGTTTCCTAAAGGACAGCAGTTATGATTTTAATACGTCAGAATGGGAAGATATTGTCCCTGAAGATATAAAAGATTTAAAATCATCAAACTTCTTTAGTTTGTATGGAGATATTTAGTCGTATAATATTAAGCTATAAAAGAACATAATACAAGGAAGATTTAGTTTACAGTATTTGTTTAGCAATTGGTGTTATATGTCTTATAATGATAAAAATAGCAAATAGAATGGAACCGTAAAATGAGGGCAGTTGATATACCATTGATTAATAAATTTAAGATGGAATTTATTGCAAGTTTGATTCATTAAAATTTATAAAAAAGAAGTTTTGTTTAACAAATAAATTTGTTAAGCAAAACTTCTTTTTTTATGGTTTTTTATTGATATTAACGATAATTATTCATTATCACTTTCATCGCTAATTTCAACAGGTTTAGCTACCTGAATTTTCTTTACAGTACCCTTTGAAAACTTAGCTAAAATCTTATCTTTGAAAGTTAAGCCAAGGAATACAAGAAGTGAAAGAAGACTGATTAAAATACCACTTCCAAGTCCCTGAGGTTTATACTTAAATGTTACTTCATGTGTACCTGAATCTACTAAGACACCAATTTGAGCACCATCACAAATAGGTGTAATTGCACTTTCTACACCGTCAACATATACGCTCCAACCTTTGTCGTAAGGAATAGAAGTATACATAATACCCTGTTCTTCTGAAGTTACTGTACCTGTAATTTTTGTATCACTGTATTCTGATACAGTGTATGGATTTGCATTTAATAATTGGTAATCATATGACCAGGCATCGTTATCAAATGCGTATGCATAACAACTACTAATTGCCTGATTATCGCTGGCTGTAATTGTGATTTTTGAGCCAGGTGTTACATTTCCTAAATGACAGATATAATTCTGGTTTGTAGAAGAAAATGTCTTTGTTGTAGTAGATGTCTGTGTACCGTTCTGGTTTTCCATAATGCTACCGTCTGTAACTGTAGCAGTTAATGTTTCTGATGATGTTACACAGAAGAAGTATACATCCATTGTTTTCTCGTCTATTGAAGGAGTAAATTTGTCGCCTTTTTCTAAACTGTATTCAGCACTAAATTTACCGACTTCAGATGATGTAAGCTGGTGGAAAATGTTCTTGCCATCATTTACAGCAGACTTAATGAAATTATTCTGTGTAGCAAATGGATTGCCTGTATTCTTTTTCCAACTAGCTTCTGTATTTAGATTCATCATAAATCCAAGTGGAAGAGTCTGATTATATTTGTATAATTTAAGTGAACTCTGTCCGTTAACAGTTTTATATGACTGCTGACTTAGTAAAGTCATATAATTTGGCAAAGTAGGATTTCCTGTTGTATATTCATATTTCACTGCAGATAAAGCAGCAGTAAGAGGAGTATGACCATAATATGAATATGCGTTAAATGATGTCTGTAATCCAATCTCATCATAATAATCCTGCATAGCTGCTGATGCTACAGAAGAGAATGTTGAAATACTGTTGTACCCAAATCTTGCACCATCATTTCTTGTTGCATGGTATTCGCCTTCTGTTCTAAAGAAGTTGTAATTGTCTTTCTTTGCATCGCTTTTGGCTACTTCGTTAAGTTTATCATAAGCTTCTGTTGCTTCATAGTAGCCGCTTCTAGAAGAAGTACTTGGAATACTTGTAACAGTCATGTTAAGAGTCAATTCACAGAATACAAGTAGAACAAGTAAATATGTGAAAAACGCTTTCATGTCACGATATTTTCTGAAACAGAAGAAGATTACAAGGTATGCACCAATAAACAAAATGCTTAAGTAAGCAATTTGTGTCATGTTTGTACTAATATCTAAATCTGTAAATAATTCTGAACTTTTGAAAATTTCTTCAAAAAGTAAAATTAAACCAACAGATACTCCTGCCGAACCGATAATGTGTACCGGCTTAAATTCCCTAATATGAGTAAATGCTTCATATCCCATAGTTACAATTAAGAAAATATATAAGAATGATTCTCTACAAGGTAAACTATTTGGAAAATGTAAACCATGCCAAATATAGTTTGGAATATTGAAACTAAAACTTAATAACATAATAACAGCAATAACTGTTTTTCCGATACGTTCTTTTTTACTAATTTTTTTGCATAACCAAAATAGTGGTATTAAAATAAACATTGCAACACCACAATAGATGTTAGGATCATGTGGGTATTTCAAATCAGCTATTGGAACACAAATAAGTGATCTAAATAGCATATACATCATTGAAAAATATTCTTCCAAAGCTTCAGGGAATGATGTGTCTGCTGACTTAGTAATAAGCATGTTAAAATACTCAGGAAGAATAATGCAAGCAGCAAGCCCACCACCTAAAACTGAATATATTGCAAAATCCTTTAAAGCTAAAAGTCTTGCTTTTAAAGCACCGATTTCACTGTCAAAATCAGATACACAAAGAAGATATACAAAATATATTACACTGTAAAGACAAAGCATAATACCAATGTAGTAGTTAGAAAAAATACCAAAGGCGAGAGCTAAACAGTACATCTTGTATCTTTTTTGTGTTACTAATCTTTCAAGACCTAATATAATAAATGGAAGAATCCACATACAGTCAAGCCACATAATATTCCAGCTAAATGCTGCAAAATATGCTGACAATGCGTAAAACATACCAAAGATTACAGTGTTAATGTTTTTTGACTTAAATCTTTTTGAAAGATAGTAAGTTGTAGCAAAGCCTGCAAGTCCCATTTTCAAAATAATTGAAAAGTTTACAAAATCAGCCATGTTTGTAGGCCAGAGAATTGTAAGTAAGTTAAATGGGCTGGATAAATAGTAGGCTGCAATTGCCACAAAGTTCATACCGGCACCAATTTCCCATGTGTAGAATAGGCTACCACCGCTTTGAAGTTTCTTTTGAAGTATTTCCAAATAAGGTGTGTACTGATGATAGCAGTCGCTTCGTAAGTACATTTCATCACCAAATGGGAAAACTCCCTTCACTGCGTAAACGACAAGCATTGATACTACCGGAATAAGAAATGCCAGTAAGTATAATCGGTTGTTGTCAAACCATGTTTTTAATGAAAAATTATGCTGTTTTTTGGATTTCATTATGAGTCCCCTTTCTGTTGTTAAAAATAAATAATATACTAAACACATAATTTAATATTATCGTAATAATCATTGCGATTAGTTTTGCTAAATATTTGTTACCGTTAATTAGCTTTTCGTTAATCAGCAGAATAATTTCAGTCATAATTAAAGTAGCAAATCTAACATAAGCAAATCGCATAAATTCTGCAAATACTTCAGTAAATCCGTGAGTTTTACTTTTAAAAACCCAGAGTTTATTAGTAGTATAAGCAAAAACAATGGCACAAATGGTAGATATTATATTAGAAATCAGTGCAGTACATCCATAGGAAGTTATTAATGAAAAAATGCCTATGTCAATAATGAAAGTACCGGCACCAAAAAAAATATAGTATACCATTTCGTAGCTTAACAAGCCTATAATTAAAGACTGTAATTTTTTGTTACTAACATGTGCCAACAAAAATTCCCTTAACCTAATTATAGTTTCTTTCATTTGTCTGTTGTCCTTTTAAATTATAAATGGTTTTCAATAGTTTAATTTGTTTATATTTTTAGACTTTTATGGGCTAGGGCAAATTAGTCCATATCCTATTTATTTTACTATAAATTGCCATTAGTGTAAATAAAAACAAACATAATAGACAAAAATGCAAAATGTATGGATATAAAAATAATATAATTGACCCAGTTTTAAAAATATTTTATAATGTATAGTAATTATGGAAACGTTTCCAAGAAAGAAATAATATTACTATTCAAATTAAAAATTATAAATGTACGGAGGTTAATATAATGGAAAGAAAGTGGTGGCACAACAAAGTTGCATATCAGATTTATCCTAAGAGCTTTAATGACACAAATGGTGATGGAATTGGTGATATTAAAGGCATAATTGACAAGCTGGATTATTTAAAGGAATTAGGCATTGATATTATATGGATTTCTCCAATATATCAGTCTCCTTTTGTAGATCAGGGCTATGATATTTCGGATTATTACAGAATAGATGAAAAGTTTGGCACAATGGAAGATTTTGACACATTACTTGAAGAAGCAAAAAGCAGGGATATGCACATTGTTATGGACTTGGTTATTAATCATTGTTCAGATAAACATCAATGGTTTAAGAAGGCATTAGAGAATCCAGCAGGAAAATATGGAGATTACTTTTATTTTAGAAAAGGAAAAGACGGTAATCCGCCAAGCAACTATCGCTCATACTTTGGTGGAAGTGCCTGGGAAAAGGTTGAAGGTACGGATTTATATTATTTACATATGTTTGCAAAAGAACAGCCGGACTTAAACTGGTACAACAAAGAAGTTTTAGATGAACTTTATAAAATGATAAACTGGTGGCTTGATAAGGGTGTTTCAGGCTTTAGAATTGATGCCATTATTAACATTGCAAAAGATTTGAATTTTGAAAATCTTGAGCCTGACGGTGAAGACGGACTGGTACATGCTGGCAAGGTGGCAGAGCACGCAACAGGCATTGGTAGCATGCTTGAAAATTTAAAGAAAAATACTTTTGAAAAACACGATGCGTTTACAGTAGGTGAAGTGTTTAACATGAAAAAAGATGAACTGGGAGAATTTATCGGAGAAAACGGTCACTTCTCATCTATGTTTGATTTTTCAGCTCAGTGTTTGTCTTTTGGTGGACATGGCTGGTATGATGCACCTGATTTTACATTTAAACAATATAGAAATGCTATTTTTAATGCTCAAAAAGAAAGTGAAAATGTTGGCTTTTTGTCAAACATAATTGAAAACCATGACGAGCCAAGAGGGGCAAGCAGATATCTCCCTGAACATGCAAGAAATGCCCAAGGCACCAAAATGCTTGGGACAATTATTGTTTTGTTACGTGGAATTCCTTTCATATATCAGGGACAGGAAATAGGCATGACTAATACAAGATTTGAAGACATATCTGAATATGATGATATTAACACAATAAATGAATATAATTTGGCAATTGAAGCAGGCAAAACAAAAGAAGAGGCAATGGATATTTGTTACAAACACAGTAGGGATAATGGAAGAACTCCTATGCAGTGGTCAGATGAAAAAAATGCAGGATTTACAACAGGTACACCATGGCTTAAAGTTAATCCGCTGTATGCACAGTGTAACGTAAGGGAGCAGGAAAAAGACAATAATTCTGTTTTGAATTACTATAAGAAGTTAATAGCATTAAGAAAAAATGAAAAATATGCAGATTTATTTGTTTACGGGAAAACAACTCCGATTTTTATGGACAAAGATAATGTTTTTGCATACAAGCGTGTGTTTGAAGGTAAAGAGATACTTGTAGTTGCCAATTTTGGTCAGGAAGATATTACTTTAGAAATGGAAAAAGAATATCAGGTACTTCTCAATAATATGGAAGAATGTGAGATGGCAAATAATAAGTTAGTAATAAAAAGCACTCAGGCGTTGGTATTGAAATAAGAAACCCAAATCTTAACATTAGATAATAAAACCACATTTAAGATTATATAAAAAGAAACCCACATTTAAGATTAGAAATTAATCATTAGATGTGGGTTTTCTTTGCTTACAATCTATAAATTACAATTCATAAATTAGTAAGTTATATAAAAATTAATTATTTCTGAAGTCCGTTTTCTTTCTTCATCATAGCTCTAACCTTTAGTGGTAAGCCAAATAATGTGATGAATCCTTCAGCATCATGGTGGTCATATAAATCACCTGTTGTAAATGATGCAAGGCTTTCACTGTATAATGAATATGGAGAAGTAGTTCCGGCTTTGATGATGTTTCCTTTGTAAAGTTTGAATTTAACTTCACCTGTAACGTATTCCTGTGTTGATTCAACAAATGCCTGGATAGCTTCACGAAGTGGTGTAAACCATTTTCCTTCGTAAACAATCTGAGCTAATTTGTTGCCCATGTCTTTCTTTGTTTCCATTGTGGCACGATCAAGAACTAATTCTTCAAGCTGTCTGTGAGCTTCCATAAGAATTGTTCCACCTGGAGTTTCATAAACACCACGAGACTTCATACCAACAACACGGTTTTCAACAATATCAATAATACCAATACCATGTTTTCCACCAAGTCTGTTTAATTCACGAACAATGTCAGATACTTTCATTTTTTTACCATTAACAGATGTTGGAACACCCTTTTCAAATGTCATTGTTACATATTCACCTTCGTCAGGAGCCTTTTCTGGAGAAACACCTAACATTAAAAGATGTTCATAGTTTGGTTCGTTTGCAGGATTTTCTAATTCTAATCCTTCATGACTAATGTGCCATAAGTTTCTGTCACGGCTGTAGCTCTGGTCTGTACCAAATGGAAGATCAATTCCATGAGCCTTACAATATTCAATTTCAGCTTCTCTTGAGTCCATGTTCCATTTGTCATCTCTCCAAGGAGCGATAATCTTAATGTCAGGAGCAAGAGCCTTAATTCCAAGTTCGAAACGAATCTGGTCATTACCTTTTCCTGTAGCACCATGACAAATTGCTACAGCATCTTCTTTTCTTGCAATTTCAACTAATTTCTTAGCAATACCAGGTCTAGCCATAGCAGTACCAAGTAAATATTTATTTTCATAAACTGCATCTGCCTGTACACAAGGTACAATGTAGTCATCACAAAACTCATCTGTAATGTCTTCAATGTATAATTTTGCAGCACCTGAATATTTAGCTCTTTCTTCAAGACCATCTAATTCTTCGCCCTGTCCACAGTTGATGCAACAGCAAACAACATCATAATTATAATTTTCTTTTAGCCAAGGGATGATAGCAGTTGTATCAAGACCACCTGAATAAGCTAAAATAACTTTTTCCTTTGCCATAATATTAATCCTCCATATAATATATATTCTTTCCACGAGCTACTATACATCAATAATGCATAAAATGCAAGAAAAAATATAAATTAATGTATAATTATGCATAAAACTCAAAGAAAACTTGCATATTATACATAATAGGTGTATAATTTCTACATTGCAGTAAAATCCCTTGTGTTTTATGTAATATAATTATAAAATTAAACAGGTCCATAAATACCATATTTTATGGCTGAAAAACACTATTAACACATAATGAAATGAATAGCTTCATTATTATAAAATGAATAGGTTCAATATTATATTTCATTATTATAATAGGTTAGATTAATAGATTTGACTGCTTATATATAGGAGGAAATTATGATTAAGGTTGGAATTATTGGCTCTACAGGATATGCAGGAGTAGAAATTGTAAGATTAATTATGCAGCATAAAGAAGCTGAAGTTGTATGGTTTGGCTCAAGAAGTTATGTTGATCAGGATTACGCATCAGTATTTAGAAATATGTTTCAGATTGTTGATGCAAAATGTTTAGAAGATAATATGGAAGAATTAGCAGAAGCTGTAGATGTTATTTTTACAGCAACACCACAGGGCTTATGTGGTTCATTAGTTAATGAAGAAATATTAAATAAGGTAAAAATTATAGATTTAAGTGCAGACTTTAGAATTAAAGATGTTGCAATTTACGAAAAATGGTATGGCATCAAACACCAAAGCCCACAGTTTATAGAAGAAGCTGTATATGGACTTTGCGAAATTAATAGAGACAAAGTAAAAGGTGCAAGAATTATTGCAAATCCGGGTTGCTATACAACATGCAGTATTCTTTCAATTTACCCAATGGTAAAAGAAGGCTTAATTGATCCTAAGTCAATTATTGTTGATGCAAAATCAGGAACTTCAGGTGCAGGCCGTGGAGCAAAAGTTCCAAACTTATTCTGCGAAGTGAATGAAAACATCAAAGCATACGGTGTAACAACACACAGACACACACCTGAAATTGAAGAACAGTTAAGCTATGCAGCAGGAGAGGAAGTAATGATTAACTTTACTCCACATTTAGTACCAATGCAAAGAGGAATATTAGTAACTGCATATGCTAATTTAAAGAAGCCTGTTTCTTATGAAGAAGTAAAGGCAGCCTACGACAAATACTACGGAGACGAATTCTTCATCAGAGTATTAAATAAAGACGAAACACCTGAAACACGTTGGGTTGAAGGCAGTAACTTCGTTGATGTAGGCTTCAAGATTGATGAAAGAACAAACAGAATTGTAATGATGGGAGCTCTTGATAACTTAATCAAAGGAGCAGCCGGTCAGGCAGTTCAAAACATGAACATACTATTTGGATTAAAAGAAACAGAAGGCCTTGAACAGGTACCAATGTTCCCATAGAACATAATTAAGTTTCATTTCAGATGGATAACATCTTGTTGTAGAAGGAATTGAAGTTGAAAATTTTTAGGAGGAAAACAATGAAAGTAATAGATGGCGGCGTTACAGCTGCAAAAGGCTTTAGTGCATACGGTCTTAGAGTCGGCATTAAAGAAGGTAATACAGAAAAGAAAGACATGGCTATGATTTATAGTAAAGAACCATGCGTTGCAGCAGGTACTTTTACAACAAATCAGGTTAAAGCTGCCCCTGTAAAATGGGACAGTAATATAGTAGAAAACAGTGATTTTGTACATGCCGTAGTTTGCAACAGCGGAGTGGCAAATGCATGCACAGGGACTGAAGGAATGAAATATTGCGAAGACATGGCAGAAGCTACAGCTAAGGCTTTAAATGTAGGTAAAGATGAAGTATTAGTTGCATCAACAGGTGTAATTGGTGCCCAGCTTCCTATGGATAAAATCACAAAAGGCATTGAAATGCTTGTGCCTGAATTAAATGACACAGTTGACGGCGGTCATAATGCAGCATTAGCCATTATGACAACAGATACAGTTCCAAAGGAAATTGCCTACGAAGTAGAAATCGGTGGTAAGAAATGTACTATTGGTGGCATGTGCAAAGGTTCAGGAATGATTCATCCTAATATGTGTACAATGTTAGGGTTTATTACTACAGATATTAATATTTCAAAGGAACTTTTAACAGAGGCTTTGAAAGAAGACATTAAGGATACATTTAACATGATTTCTGTTGATGGAGATACTTCAACAAACGACACTGTTTTATTGTTATCAAACGGTTTATCAGGTAATGACAAAATTACAGAAAAAAATGACGATTACTATAAATTTGTAGAAGCATTACATAATGTTAATGTATTTTTGTCAAAGAAAATTGCTGGTGATGGCGAAGGGGCAACAGCTTTATTTGAAGTGAAAATCGTTAACGGAAGTTCTAAAGAACAGGCAGTTACACTTGCAAAATCAGTTATTACATCAAGTTTAACAAAGGCTGCTATTTACGGACATGATGCTAACTGGGGAAGAATTTTATGTGCTCTTGGTTATTCAAGTGCAAAAATTAATCCTGACACAGTAGATATTTATTTTGAAAGTAAAGCAGGTAAGTTAAAGATAGTTGAAAATGGAATGGCAACAGATTACAGCGAAGAAAAAGCTACAGAAATTTTGTCAGAAAACTATGTTACAGCTATATGTGACATGAAAATGGGAGAGGCAGAAGCTACAGCCTGGGGCTGTGATTTAACACATGAATATGTAAGCATTAACGCTGACTACAGAAGTTAAAAATAAAAAATATAATTATAGTGTCAAAATGTTTTATCAACTTGTGCTTATACAATATTGAAAAAAGACATTGAGCCACAACAGGACTGATAATAAATATGCAGATTAGGTAAAGAAAAGGAGAGAGAAGCTATGATAATGAAGGGACAGCAGCAACTTGATATGGATAAATGGATTGAAAAAGGAGATGTTCTTATTGAAGCATTACCTTATATCCAAAGATTTAACAGAAAAATTATTGTTGTAAAATATGGCGGTAGTGCAATGCTTGATGAAAACTTTATGAAGAGTGTTATTCAGGATATTACACTTCTTAAATTAGTAGGTTTTAAACCTATTATTGTTCATGGAGGCGGTAAGGCAATCAGCCGTCATATTGACAGACTTGGAATGGACACTAAGTTTATTAACGGACTTAGAGTAACAGATGAGGACACATTAGAAGCTGCTGAAATGGTTCTTAACAGTGTAAATAAGAAATTAGTTCAGATAGTAGAACAGTTAGGCGTTCGTGCCATTGGTATTAGTGGTAAAGACGGTAGACTTCTCACTGTAAAGAAAAAATTATCAGAGGGCGAAGATATTGGATATGTAGGTGAAGTTACACACGTTAATGAAGATATACTTCTTGAATTACTTGAAGATGATTTCTTACCAATTGTATGTCCTATTGGTTTAGATGAAGATTTCCATGGCTATAACATTAATGCTGATGATGCTGCAAGTGCTATTGCAGAGGCAGTAAAGGCTGAAAAACTTGCGTTTTTAACAGACACTGAAGGTGTTTATATGGATAAAGATGACAGCAGTACGGTAATTTCTGAAATGACAGTTTCAGAAGCAGAAAAGTTAATTGAAGACGGCATAATCGCAGGTGGTATGTTACCAAAGATTAGAAACTGTATGGATGCAATAAACAATGGTGTCTCAAGAGTTCATATCCTTGACGGAAGAATCCCTCATAGTATTCTTTTGGAAATCTTTACAAACAAGGGTGTTGGAACAGCAATTTTAGGCGATGAACAGACAAAATTCTTTAATGAATAATTTAGATTAAAAGAAAGGTTTTTGGTAAAAATATGAAAGATACAGAGTATATGGACAAGGCAGAACAATATTTTGTACATACTTATAATAGATTTAAAGTAGTTATTGATAAAGCAGAAGGGGCTTATATTTATGATGTAAATGGAAAGAAATATTTAGATTTTGCATCAGGAATTGGCGTATGTAGTTTAGGCTATGGCAATGAAGTTTACAAAGAAGCCTTAAAGACTCAGATTGACAAAATAACTCATACATCTAATTTATTTTACAATATACCATCTATAGAAGCTGCTGAAAAAATTGTTAAGGCAGCAGGGCTTGAAAAAGTGTTCTTTACAAACAGTGGTGCAGAAGCTATTGAAGGTGCTTTAAAAATGGCAAAACGATATGCTTATGACAGAGACGGTCATGCAAATCATGAAGTGATTGCAATGAATCATTCTTTCCATGGTAGAACAATGGGTTCATTGGCACTTACAGGAAATGAACATTATCAGAAACCTTTTGGGCCTATGATTGGTGGCATTAAATTTGCAGAATATAATAATTTAGACAGTGTAAAAGAATTAGTAAATGATAAAACCTGTGCAATTATTTTAGAACCATTACAGGGTGAAGGTGGAATTTATCCTGCAACAAAAGAATTTATTGAAGGCATAAGAGAGTTATGTACAGAAAAAGACATAATTATGATTTGTGACGAAGTGCAGTGTGGTATGGGTAGAACCGGAAAAATGTTTGCTTTCCAAAATTATGATGTAGTACCGGATATTATTGCTTCAGCAAAAGGACTTGGCTGTGGTGTACCTGTAGGTGCATTTATTGCCGGCAAGAAATGCTGTAACTCTTTAGTTCCAGGCGACCATGGAACAACGTATGGTGGCAATCCATTAGCAACACAGGCTGTATCAACAGTCCTTGATATTTATGAAAAAGAAAATGTTTTAGATAACGTAAAAGTTGTTGGTGCATATTTAGAAGAGCAGTTAGACAAAATTGTAGAAGATTTCGACAACGTAAAAGGAAGACGTGGAAAAGGCATGATGCAGGGACTTGTTCTTGAGACACCTGTAGGCGATACAATTGCAAAAGCAATTGAAAACGGACTTTTTGTTATATCAGCAGGGGGAAATGTTCTTAGAATGTTGCCACCGCTTATTATAACAAAAGAGCAGGTTGACGAAATGATTACTATTTTACGTAAATGTTTATAAAATTATAATTTGACTGATTTAGCAATCTGGTGGCAGGTTTGTGTCACCGGGTTGCTTTTTCTTTGTTAAATTGAATTGTTTTTACAAAAATTGCAATATTGTAAAAAAAGTTTTGTTTTTTGTAAAAACTGTGATAAAATTTTACATAGACTTTACATTAGATTGTTATGGTGGTTTACGGAAAACTTATAAATTTATATGATTAAAATGAACTATGTTCAGATAATAAAATTTATGGGAGAAAGAAAATGTATGTATTAATTACACAATTGCTTAGTGGATTGGCACTATTCCTTTTTGGAATGAAGTATATGAGCGACAGCTTACAGCAGGCGGCAGGTGGTAGGTTAAGAACCATTTTGGACCGTTGTACAAGAAATAAATATATAGCTGTTGTATGTGGTGCTTTATTCACAGCGTTTATCCAGTCATCCGGTGCAACAACCGTTATGGAAGTTGGTTTTGTTAATGCCGGTATCATGACTTTGGAACAATCTGTAGGAATTACATTTGGTGCGAACATTGGTACAACAATTACATCACAGCTTGTTTCATTGAAACTTACAGCAGTGGCACCATTTATTATTTTCATTGGTGCGGCAATATTATCATTTTGTAAGAAACCAATGTTAAAGAAAATCGCAGCCGTTATTTTTGGTTTCGGTTCATTATTCTTAGGAATTAATTTTATGACAGAAGCACTTCATGGAATTAAGGAAATACCTGAATTAATGAATGTGTTTGGATATTTAACTAACCCAATAATATCAGTGCTTGTAGGATTGATTTTTACATCAATTCTTCAGAGTTCATCAGTAACAGTCAGTGTGCTTGTATTGTTGGCAGGTTCAAATATTATTATTGATCCGGTAACAGGTGGAACAGATTATCTTGCATGTTTATATTTTATTTTAGGTGCAAATATTGGTTCATGTATGCCAGCGGTTATGGCAGCAATGAATGCAAACCGAAAAGCAAAAAGAACAGCTTTTATCCATGTAATGTTTAATGTTGTAGGATTAGTTGTAATTGGTGCTATTTTAATCTTTGCTTCAGAACCAATTGTTAATTTGATTAATTCAATTAGTGGAACAGATAAGCGTTTTGTAGCAAATGCAGATACAATATTTAAGGTATTCCAGTGTATTATTTTATTACCATGTTCTAACTTACTTGTTAAGTTATCCAAGAAGGTTATTCATTCTAAACCTGGTGAAGAGCAGGATGAAGACGAGATGGTATTAAAGTATATTAGAAAATCAGGTCTTACAAACCCAACTACTGTTGTGGTTGAAGTTGTTCAGGAAATTCAGCGTATGGCTGACATGGTTAAGATTAACTTAGAAGAATCATCAAAAGCCTTAATTGACAAGGAATTTTCAACATATAAGGAAGTATACGCCAGAGAAAAATATATAGACTTTTTAAGTCATGGTATTACTGAATACATGGTTGATGCTAACAGATACGGTTTACCACTTAAGGATAAAGAAAGATTAGGTGGACTTTTCCATGTAGTAATTGACGTTGAAAGAATCGGCGACCATGCAGTTAATATTATGGATGATGCCTTGAAAGAGAAGAATCAGAAAATCGAGTTTTCTAAAGAAGGCAGAGACGAAATGCTTACTATGTATGGGAAAGTTATGGATATATACGAGAAGGCAGTTGAAATCTTTGTAAATGAAGATAAATCAAAATTTGATGAAGTTGACCGTTTAGAAGATGTTATAGATCAGATGAAAATTGATTGTCAGGAAGGTCATGTTAAGAGAATGGCAGCCGGAAAATGCTCAATTGAATCAGGACTTGTGTTTACTGATTTAGTAATTGGTTACGAAAGAATTGCAGATCATGCTGTAAATATTGCATTTTCTATTTTACCTGAAAAGAAAATAAACTAGAAAAGACACTAACGAAAATGGGCATGGAAACGTGCCCATTTTTTTCGATAAGGAGAAAATACATGCAGAAAATATATATAGTTGAAGATGACAAGAATATAGCTGAAATTGAAGAGTTTGCATTGAAAAATTCAGGCTTTGAAGTTTATACATTTTCAAATGCCAAGGATTTCGATAAAAAAATGGAAAATAAATATCCGGATTTAATTATTATGGATATTATGCTTCCTGACAGAGATGGCTTATCCCTTGTAAAAGATTTAAGGGAACATCCTGAAACAGCTTCCATACCGGTTATTATGGTTACTGCCAAATCATCTGAAATGGACAAAGTAAAAGGTCTTGACCAGGGAGCGGATGACTACATGACAAAGCCTTTTGGTGTAATGGAGCTTATTTCAAGAGTAAAGGCAATGCTTAGAAGAGCTAATCTTTCTGTTGAAACATCACTGGAATTTGAGGGGATTGTTCTTAATGATGCAAAACATAAGGTAACTGTAGATGGTAAGCAGTGTGATTTAACATATAAGGAGTTTGAATTATTAAAATACCTTATGCAAAATTCGGGTATTGTCCTTCAAAGAGGCAGAATCCTTGACAGAGTATGGGGAATTGATTACGAAGGAGAATCAAGAACTTTAGACATGCACATTAAGACTTTAAGAAAGAAATTAGGTGACAAGGGTGCATTAGTTCAAACTGTTAGAAATGTTGGTTACACTTTAAATTATAAAAAGGAAAAGTAGATATACCTGTAATAATTAAAGTGGTAGAATGTGAACAGGTGAAAAATTAGTTCTATACGGAATCATAAACAATATTTAATTACAACAGTGTATAGAAAAAGAGGATAAGATGAAAAGAAAAATCTATATTAGAATGACATTAGTATCAGTAATAATGATGCTTTTTACAATGAGTGTTACAGTGTTTACCTTTTATAATTTGTTTAGTGAACAGGTTATGGAAGATTTGAAAACACACGTCCATATTCTTAATACAACAGAAGCTGTTCTGCAGTATGTTGAAAAAGATTTTGATCCCAAGATTGATAATTTAAGAATAACGGTTATTGATACAAAGGGCGACGTTTTATACGACAGTAATGCAGATATTGGAACTATGGATAACCATGTAAACCGACCTGAAATTAAAGAGGCATTAGAGCATGGACATGGTGAGGCAACAAGAAAGTCTGATACCTTAGACAAGACAACCTACTACTATGCCGAGAAGCTGGAGAATGGTCAGATTCTTCGTGTGGCAAAAGAAGTAGTAAGTGTCTGGCAGTTTATTTTTAAGATTTTACCAATATTAATAATGGAACTTCTATTGGTAGCAATAATCTGTTTTATCGTATCAAAGCTTCTTGCAAAGAGATTGGTAGAACCCATAGAACAGCTTGCTCAAAATATGGATGAGGAAGAAGTAACAGAAACTTACGAGGAAATTAAGCCGTTTTTAAATAAGATACACAGTCAGCATAAAGCCTTGAAAAAGAGTGCTAATATGAGACAGGATTTTACGGCAAACGTTTCTCATGAATTAAAAACACCTTTGGCATCAATTTCAGGCTACGCAGAGTTGATTGAAACAGGTATGGCAAAGGAAGAGGATATATGTAGATTTGCCGGTGAAATTCATAAGAGCTCATTAAGACTGTTGTCTTTGATTAATGATATTATTGAACTTTCAGAACTTGATGTTATGAATGGTCAAATGTCAAAAACTAAAGTAAGTCTTACAGATGAAGCGGTTAATTGTGTGGAAATACTTCAAATGAATGCAGAAAAGCATAATGTTAATATTTCATTGGATAAGTGTGAAGATGGCTGTGTAATTGATGCAAATCAGGATATGATACAGGAAATTATTTATAATCTTTGTGATAATGCTATTAGATACAACAAGCCGGAAGGAAATGTTTGGGTATCAGTATTCAGAGAGAAAGACAACATTATTCTTCAGGTTAGGGATAACGGTATTGGTATACCTGAAAAAGAGCAACAGCACATATTTGAAAGATTTTATCGTGTTGACAAGGCAAGGTCAAAGAAAACAGGTGGTACAGGTCTTGGACTTGCAATAGTAAAACATATAGCAGAACAACACAACGCAGAAATAAAAATAGAAAGTTATGTAAATGAAGGAACTACAATTTCTGTGATTTTTTAACTGAAAAGAAAAAGTGATGTCGCCCCATTCCTGCATTGCGTTAAGAATAGGTCCCATGGTCTTTGAAGAAGATTTCTTAAATTGCATAAAAGTTACATATTTGGAAATCCTAAAGAAAAAGTTTTTTAGGAGGAAGTTATGTGGGGATTTATTATTGCATTAATATCAGGTGCGTTAATGAGTATACAAGGGGTTTTTAATACGGGAATAACAAAAAGCAGCAGTATGTGGGCAGCGAATTCGTGGGTTCAGCTAACTGCTTTTTTAGTTTGCGTAATTGCATGGTTTGTTACAGGAAAACAAAATATAATGGGGATGTTTCATGTTGAAAATAAGTACATGCTTTTAGGAGGCGTTATAGGTGCTTTTATAACAATGACAGTTATAAAAAGCATGAACAATCTAGGTCCGGCTAAGGCTGTGCTTATTATTGTCATCTCTCAGATAATTGTTGCATATTTAATTGAGCTGTTCGGTCTGTTTGGCGTAGACAAAGCACCTTTCCAGTGGAGCAAATTGGTTGGTGCCTTAGTTGCAATTGTGGGAATTTTTATTTTTCACAGGTAATTCAATTTTAAAATTGTTAAAAAAGTCAGTTGATAAGTATTGTTTATTTTTGTACAATTAGAATAGCGTTCATAGGGAAGCTCCGAAAGGAGAATGAATGGCAAATAAAATAATTATTATGATAACAGTTGTACTTGCAACATGTTCTTTTTTTGTTGGCTGTGGAAAGGATAATTCGGTGCAATTATCCGGTGAAAGTTCTAACGAAAGTGTGTTAGAATCAGGTAGCAAAAAAAAGGAAACAAAAAATGATAATATATACGTATATGTTAACGGACAGGTTAAGTATCCGGGTGTGTATAAATTGAAGAATGGTGACAGAGCTTATAAGGCAATTAAGAAAGCCGGCGGTTTAACGAAGAATGCTAAGAAAAACAACATTAATTTAGCAGAGACAGTTGTAGATGCTCAAAATATTTATGTAATGTCTAAGAAAGAATACAAAAAGAGTCTTTCAAAGAAAAGCATATCTGGTGAAACTAATGATAGTTTAAGCGAAAATCAGGATACAAATAGCAGTCTGATTAACATAAATACGGCGAGCGAAAGTGAATTAACCAAGTTGCCGGGAATTGGAAACTCAAAGGCGGCAGCAATTATAGAATATAGAGAAGAGAATGGTAATTTTTCTTCAAAAGAAGACATTAAAAATGTATCAGGTATAGGCGACTCAACCTATTCCAATATTGAAGATTTAATTACCGTATAGGATATAGATAGTAGGAGAGAAATAAAATGAAGGCTTTAGTGGTAGATGATGAAAAGTTAATTGTTAAAGGACTGAAATTTAGTCTTGAGCAGGACGGATATGAAGTGGATTGTGCTTATGACGGACAGGAAGCCATAGATAAGGCAAGAGATAAAGAATATGACATTATGCTTTTAGATCTAATGTTACCTGTATTTGACGGGTATCAGGTATGTCAGCAGGTTAGGGAATTTTCAGATGTTCCAATAATTATGCTTACAGCAAAAGGCGAGGATATGGATAAGATTTTAGGACTTGAATATGGAGCAGATGATTATATCACTAAGCCTTTTAACATTCTTGAAGTGAAGGCAAGAATTAAGGCGATTATAAGACGTAACCGTAGAAAAACTCCTGCAGTACAGGAAGAACCAAAAGTAATTGTGTCAGGTAGCATGAGATTAGACATAGATGCAAAACGTCTGTACATAGATGAAAAGGAAATAAGACTTACTGTAAAAGAGTTTGATATTTTAAAACTTTTAGCTGAAAATCCCGGTAAAATTTATTCAAGAGAACAGTTGCTTACTTTAATTTGGGGGACAAAGTATCCGGGAGATGCGAGAACTGTAGATGTTAATGTAAGAAGATTAAGAGAAAAAATAGAAGAAAACCCTGCAAAACCAGAGTATGTTCATACAAAGTGGGGCATGGGTTATTACTTCCAGGGATAGAACAATGGAAAAACAGTGGTTAAAAAAAATAATTAATTTATTAAGAAGCTTAAGATTTAAGATATTTATATCGGTGTCTTTACTAATAATGATACCAACAATAATTGTTAGTATTGTATTGGTAAATTTATCGGTAGACGCTTACAGTGACAAGAAGATAGAACGATTTAAAATCAATAACTCCATGCTAAAAAACAGCATAGTAAGTGAGGGTTATTTAGAAAAAAATAACCAGTCGAAGGTTATAGAAACTCAAATAGCGCAGCTTGCAGGAGAACATAACTGTAGAGTACAGATTATTAACAGCCAGTATGTTATTGTTGAAGATACAGACAACAGTGCAGTTGGAAAAACAAGTGTTGCTGAGAATGTAATCAAGGCAATGGAGGGAAAAAGCATATTTATTAACAGCAAAAAAGGTAAATATGTTGAATTTGCCCAGCCTTTGATTATAAGCGTTAATGTTTCAAGTAATATAGTTAATAACAAGTCAAGCATTATAGGTGTTTTGTATATTAGATATTCTATGGAGGATGTACAAAGCTATAGAAAAACAGTTGACAGATTTGCAGCAATTGCAGATTCGTTAGTTGCTGTTTTTGCACTTATTATGGCATGGATTTGTTCGGTAGCGTTTAACAGACCGATTAAGGAAATGTACGGTTCAATTAAGAGAATTACACATGGTCATACACATGATGAAAATAAGAGTAAATATCCTGAAATAACGAAAATAACAGAAGATTTCTCTCATTATGTAGATAGAATGAAAGCACAAAATAAAACAAGACAGGAATTTGTTTCAAATGTTTCCCATGAGTTAAAGACACCGATTACATCAATGAAGGTGTTGGCAGAATCCTTAATTGGAAATCAGGGGATGCCTGAAGAATTATATCAGGAATTTTTAGGTGATATTTGTAAGGAAATTGACAGGGAAAATGACATTATAACCGATTTGTTAAGTTTGGTTAAAATGGAAAAGCCGGATGTAGAACTTAATATTTCAACTGTAAATATCAATGAAATATTAGAGACTGTATTAAAACGACTAAAACCTATTGCTGAAAATAAAAACATCGAGCTTGTATTTGAAAGTTTCAGACCAGTTATTGCCGATGTAGATGAGATAAAATTTGCAAGTGTTGCAACTAACTTAGTTGAAAATGCAATAAAATATAACAATACGGATGGGACGGTTACAGTTTCACTTAATTCAGACCATCAGTATTTTTACCTAAAGGTAATTGATACAGGTATTGGTATTGCAGAGGAAGATCAGGAAAGAGTATTTGAAAGATTCTTTAGAGTGGATAAGGCAAGAGCCAGAGAGACCGGTGGAACAGGTTTAGGTTTGGCTATTACAAAAGATATTGTTCTCAAGCATCATGGATCAATTAAGATTCATAGTAAAGAAGGAGAGGGAACAACATTTATTGTAAGAATTCCGCTTAAATATATTGTATAAGGGTGTAAAAATGAAAACTACAAGAATTTTAATTATTGCCATAATGTTAAGTATGGTTGCATCTTTGTTTGTTGCCTGTGGCAATAATGAAGAAAAGAAAAAATCAGGTTTGTCGGTTTACTACGTTTCAAAAAGTGAAAATACAGTTGTAACTGAACAACATAACCTGAAAAATAAAAGTACAATTCAAAGTATTGGTGAAATACTTGATTGCTTAACTACTCAGGGAAAAGAGCAGAATTATAAAAGTGCAATACCAAAAAGTGTAAAGGTAAACGGCTATGACTTTTTAGACGGAGTAGTGAAAATAGATTTTAGTAAGAAATATTATGACTTAAGTTCTAAAAGAGAACTGCTGCTTAGGTCTTCTGTTGTTTTAAGTCTTATACAGTTAAAGTCAGTTGAGTACGTTGCATTTACTGTAGAAGGAAAACCATGTACAGGAAAAGACGGAAAGTATTTAAATGCAATGAATGCTTCTGATTTTGTATCAGATTTAGGAAACAATAAGCAGGATAAACAGGATTTTATTTTATATTTTTCTAATGAAAAAGGGACAGCATTAAAAGAATATAAATTAAAAAATGTTAAATATGGAAATAAAACAAAGGAAAGATACATTGTTGAACAGTTGATTAAAGGTCCTTCCAGAAAAGGATTTGTAGGAACTTTGTCTTCCCAAATTAAGATATTAAGCGTTGTTACAGCGAACAGTATCTGTTATGTAGACTTTGACAGTAATTTCTTAACAGAACGAAATCAGGTGGCACCTAAAGTTGTTATTTATTCTATTGTTAATTCACTATCGGAACTTGATAAAGTTCATAAGGTTCAGATAAGTGTTAGAGGTGAAACTTCAATTAAGTACAATGAGGAAATTTCTTTAGAGCAGCCATTTATCAGAAATTTAGATTTAATTAAATAGAAGGTGAAAAGCATTAAACGACCAATTTTTATATCATTTTTGGCTTTTGTATTTGGAGAGTTTATTGCTGAAACTAATTTATATAGTGGAATAAGGATTGGGATTATAATTATTTCCATTGTATTTATAGTAGGTTATACAATCATCACTAAACAACAGGTAAGTTTTTTAGTGGTGATTTTTTTGTTTTTGGTTATGGGTTTGGTTATTACCAAATCAGAACAGGCTACCAGAGATGAAATATATTCCATAGAAGACGGTAATGTTAAAGTAAGTGGGACAGTTGCAAAAATAACAGAAACGAAAATGGGGTACGGAATTTATTTAAGGAAATCCAAATTTGACGCTGGAAAAAATGAAAATATAATTGTATATGCAGAGGATGTTTCTAAAATAAAAATAGGCAATGTAATAGAAGTGCGGGGAGATTTTGAACAATTTGAAAATGCACGTAATCAGGGCAATTTTGACAGCAGGAAATATTACGAAAGTCTTGGTATATACGGGAAGCTTAGTGCTAATAAGATTGTTGTAATCGATAAAAGAGTCAACATTTTTAAAGAAAATATACGCCAGTTAAAAAGCTTTATTGAAAAAAGACTTGATGATATATGCAATAAAAATAAATGGAATTTGGAAATATTAAAAAATAAAAATTCCATGTATGAGGCAATACTGTTAGGCGATAAAAATAATCTGGATACTGAAATAAAAGACTTGTACGCTTTTTCGGGAATTGCTCATGTGCTTGCTATTAGTGGGCTGCATATAAGCATCATTGGCATATTTATTTACAATAGCCTTAGAAGGAAATTTAAGTTTTTTGTATCAGCATTTTTTTCAATAATAGTGGTATTTTTATTTGGCTTTCTGTCAGGCATGGCTGTGGCAACAATTAGGGCAATGGTTATGTTTGCGTTAAGATTAATAGGTGATGCCATAGGAAGAAATTATGATGGTCTTACGTCTATGTCCCTTGCAGGAATATTGTTACTTATCAACAATCCTTTTATTATTTACAATTCGGGCTTTCAGATGTCCTTTGCAGCAATTTTTTCCATAATAATAGTATGGAAAAAAATAGAGTATGTTTTTCAGTTTAAAGAAAAAATTAGAAATTTAGACAAAAACAAAGAGAACGATAACGTTATATCTAAAAAAGATAGAAGAATAAATAAATTAAAAAAAGCAAAGTACAAATGTGAAAGCTCCTTAATGTTTAGTGCAGTAGTGTCAATATTTATGAGTCCTATAGTAGCATATAATTATTATTCATTGCCAACCTACGGGTTCTTGCTTAATCTTATAATTATTCCGCTAATGAATATTGTTGTTATATCAGGAATTGTTGGAATTATGTTGTCTTTAATAACAACAACGTTAGGAGTAGTAGGTATAATGCCGGGAGCGTTGGTTTTAGAATTTTATGAGAAATTATGTGATTTAATGGCTGATGTACCCTTTTCAAATATAACTGTGGGAAAGCCTGAAGTATGGCTGATAGTGTGTATTTATATATTATTTCTAATAGGAGTGTGTTGGTTAGAAAAAAGAAGAAAACAATTTGAAAGGGAAGAAAAAGTATTACGGAAAACTGTTCCTTTAGGCGGGATAACAATGATTGAAAAATTAAATATAGAGAGAAATAGAAGAGTAAAAGAGTTACAATTATACAGCGTTTTCCTTTTGCAAATTGTTTTATTCCAAGTTGTGATTTATGGTTATTATCCTGTAAAAAATAACATTGTGAATAGTAAAAAACTAAATATATCAATGCTTGATGTGGGACAGGGTGATGGGATATTTTTAAGAATGCCTAACAACACAACAATGCTAATAGACGGTGGAAGCACCACAGTAAAAAATGTGGCAAAGAACAGAATTGTACCAACTATTCAGTCAAGGGGACATGGAACAATAGATTATGTGGTAGTTACACATTGTGATGAAGACCATGTTAACGGTATAAATGAGCTTTTAAACAGTAGTATCAAAAAACTAAAGATTAAAAATATCATATTGCCTGACATATATTTAAAGGATAAAAAATACATGTCAGTTGTAAACAGTGCAGAAAACAATAAAATAAATGTACTTTACATTACAAAAGGGAATAGCCTGAAAATAGGTAATGTGAAATTTACCTGTTTAAGTCCCGGAACGGAATACATAAATGATGACCGAAATGATTATTCAACGGTTTTGAGATTGGAGTACCATCAGTTTTCAATGGTTTTCACAGGGGACATATCCGGTGAAATCGAAGAAAAAATACTGGAGGACAAGTTAGTGGTTAATAATATAAGGGAATGTGTTGCCTTAAAGGTAGCTCACCATGGTTCAAAATATTCTACAACAGACAGGTGGCTTGAGAAAATAAAGCCAACTTATTCATTTATTTCCGTAGGAAAAAACAATATGTACGGGCATCCCACACAGGAAACTTTAGATAGATTGGAGCAGGTGACTTCCAAAATATTTAGAACAGACTATTCAGGAGAAGTGGATATAATAAGTGATGGCAAGGAGATTAGTATAATAGAAAACATAAAAAATACAGATAAGTAAGAGTGGTTACTTGTTCATCAATTTAATGTATGTTAAAATTATGAACAATGTAAGAAAAAGATACAATTATGGAAAGGCAGAAAAGTGAAAACATTATCAGAAGATATAAAATCAGGAAATTTTAAAAATGCATATTTAATTTGTGGTGAAGAGGAATACCTAAAGCTTAATTATAAGAATCAGATGATTAAGGCAATTGCAGGTGACGATACCATGAATCTGGCTTTATATGAAGGAAAAAACTTCGATGTTAATGAAGTAATAGATAATGCTGAAACATTTCCTTTTTTTGCAGAACACAGATTAATAGTTATGGAGTCAACAGGGCTTTTTAAAAGCGGTGGAGAACAATTAGCAGAGTATATGTCAAAAATCCCTGAAAGTACGGTTTTTTTGTTTGTAGAACAGGATGTGGACAAAAGAAGCAAGATGTACAAGGCTGTTAAGGCTAATGGTTATATTTGCGAGATTAACAGACAGACGGAAAAAGACTTAAGTATGTGGGCTGCAAGAATATTTGCACATGACGGTAAGAAAATAACTAATGCTAACATGTCGTATTTAATAGGTAATGTTGGAACGGACATGGAAGTTCTTTCCAGAGAAATCGAGAAGCTTATTAGTTATGATTTAGACAAGGACGTTATATCCAAAGAAGATATAGATGCGGTGTGTATTAAACAGTTGAATGTTAGAATATTTGACATGGTGGATGCAATTTCCGTAAAGAATCAAAAGAAAACTTTGGACTGTTATTATGAGTTAGTAGCAGAAAAAGAACCACCAATGAGAATATTGTTTATGGTTTCAAGACAGTTTAACTTAATCCTTCAGGCAAAAGATTTATCAGCAAGAGGCATGGATAGAAATGCAATAGCATCTGTAATGGGTGTGCAGGGATTTATTGCAAACAAAAGCATTAATCAAAGCAGAAACTTTTCTGTAAATGAATTAAAGCTGGCATTAGCAGATTGCGTTGCAACAGAAGAGAATATAAAAAAAGGCATAATGGATGAAAATATAGGAGTGGAAATGCTCTTAGTTAAATACAGTAGAAAGAATTAAAATAAGAGAAAATAAATAAAAAAATAGAAAGAATAAAACAAAAAGAATAAAATAGAAGAACTAAAAAGAGATAAACAAAAGATAAAAATAAGCAAAATAAAACGCCGGTTAAAAACCGACGTTTTATTTTGTTTGCTTAAAATTAAGCAATTGTGTTTACTAATTTTGTTAATCTAGAAACTTTTCTAGCTACGTTGTTCTTGTGGTAGATACCCTTTGAACCAGCCATTGTAATAGCCTTTGTAGCTGCCTTTAAAGCTGCTTCAGCTGCTGCCTTATCGTTAGCTGCTACTGCTGCTTCAACCTTCTTAATTGAAGTCTTAACTGCTGACTTAACGCCTTTGTTTCTTTCGTACTTTGTCTGATTAACTAAAATTCTTTTCTTTGCTGACTTAATGTTAGCCATTTTTCTTACCTCCGCGATAAATAAAAATTATAAAATTTGATTTCCGTTGAGAGAGATTGGAAATCAGTTTCATAGTCTGTATCCTTTGGAATATGCGGACTAGATACAGACATCAAGATTTATTCTAGTAAAAAAGCACAATGTTGTCAATACTATTTGTAGATAAAAACAGAATAAAAATAAAATAACAAATGACAGAACAAAAAAGGCAAAGCAAAAAGGAGATTAACCATGAAAAATATTTATACAGATTTAGCGCTGGAAGAAAGAGAAAAATTTAACAGGGATATTCAAATAGAAGGAGTTGAAAGTTATCAGAAAAAAGAAAATAGCGTAAACATGCTGACCACAGTTGTAAAAATTGTTAATGAAAAAGGAAAAGAAACCATGGGCAAACCAATTGGAAGCTATATTACAATGGAATCTACCAAAATCAGATATTCTAAAGAAGCCCATAGAAGAGAGCTGGGAAAGTTTTTATGCAATTATTTAAAAGAGATTACATCAAAAGAAAATATCAAATCAATCCTTATAGTAGGTCTTGGAAATTCAATGGCGACCCCTGATGCATTAGGTCCCAAAACTGCAAGGGATATAATATGCACTAAGAACATATATTGTATGGCACCGGGGGTTTTATCACAAACAGGCATGGAAACTTACGACATTATAAAAGGTGTGGTGTCCCAAATTGATCCAGATTTAATTATTGCAATAGATTCTTTAGCAGCAAGAAACGTTAGAAGAATTACAACAACAATTCAAATAACAAACACAGGTATTACCCCAGGCTCAGGAATCGGAAATCACAGAAAAGGTCTAAACGAAGAAAGTCTTGGAAAAAAAGTAATAGCCATAGGCGTGCCAATGGTTGTAAGTGGTGCCACAATTGTAAATGACACAATGGAAAATTTAATAAGAATACTTTCAAAAATAGAAAACAATCCCATTGGAAATGCTTTTAAAGACTACACACCACAGGAAAAATATCAATTGTTTGAGGAACTACTGTCAGAAGAAACAGAGGACTTGTTTGTGACACCAAAAGATGTAGATGAAATTGTTGACAACTTAAGTAAAATAATTGCACATGGCATTAATGATTTTTGCAGGGAAGTGTTGTCATAACCTAAAGTTTTTCCACATATATTATATAAGTGGGACAAAGGTGGGGGAAATATGTGTAAAGGTACTTTTTTTCAAAATCTCATGAAAATAATAATCGTAATATTATGTGTATATATTGGAGTAAGGTGCGTAAGCATAATGACTAAAGAGGATATAAAAGACCAGACAGGCAATGTTATAAACGATGCATCGGACATAATTGCCAAGGAACTTGTGGAAAATGGTGATGTAATGAAACAATATGTGTTATATGTTGAAAATCACAAATCTTTATCAACAGCAGCAAAGAAAAAAGTCCTTAACGAAATAGTTTCTGAGTATATTGCAAAAAGTGAGTACACTTATAATATTGATGATCCAGGTTACAAACAAGTAATTAATCTGGTGTATGAAAATGCGAAAAGCACGGAAACAAAAGAAAATCCCACAACAAAGAAAAATATAGATAAGACAAAAAAAACAACAAAGAAAAACAAAAAAGATAAAGTTGTTAAAACAGCCACAAAAATAATTGTACCAAAGCCAAGAATTAATGGAAAAGTTTATACGGCAAGCAATATTGGAAGTTTCAACAACATTCTTAGCAAGTATTATATTGTAACGTCTGCCACAACATTTAAAGAAGCGGATATGCCTTTAAAATCAGCCATTAATGAAAAATTCAAAATAAAGGGAAATAATAAAAAGCCCCAGATTCTAATATATCATACTCATTCAAGGGAGGAGTTTGTAAATAGCAACGGAAATGATGACACTACAATAATCGGAGTAGGTGACAGACTTTGCAAAATCCTAAAGGAGCAGTTTGGTTATAATGTAATCCACGACAAAACTTATTATGACATTGTAAATGGAAGACTGGACAGAAATGAAGCTTATGACCAGTCAAGAGTAGGCGTAAGAAAAATTCTAAAAAAATATCCGTCTATAAGTTTGATTTTAGATGTTCATAGAGATGGTGTAAATACAGGGACAAAACTTGTAACCGAAATAAATGGTAAGTCTACAGCACAGGTTATGTTTTTTAATGGAATGTCAAGATTTAAGACAACAGGAGATATAGGATATTTATACAATCCTTATTTATATGAAAATTTAGCTTTAGCATTTCAAATGAAACTTAACGCGGAATGTTATTATCCGGGTTTTGCAAGGCATAATTATGTAAATGCATATAAATACAATTTAGATTTGTGCAAACAATCCATGCTTATAGAAGTGGGTGCACAAACTAATACATATCAGGAGGCAAAGAACGCAGCAGAACCGTTAGCCTGGTTAATAAATATCGTCATGGGAAAAAAATAAGGATAATAACTAAAAAAGTTACTATCCTTAAAAACATTATAAAATCCATATTATATATTGATTTATAAGTTATTTATTATTATTAATTAATAAATAGTTGATTTGATTATAAATAGTTAATAATCAAATAATCATTAATCAACTGTTATTTGTTTCCTGTAGAACCAAATCCGCCAACTCCACGAACTGTTTTTGAGAGTTCCCCAACTTCTGTAAAGTCAACTTTTAAAAATGGAGCAATTACCATCTGGGCAATTCTGTCACCAGGTTCAACAGTTTTAGCCTCGTTAGAGTGATTGTATAGTGCGACAGTGATTTCACCTCTGTAGTCAGCATCAACAACTCCGACTTTATTTGCAGGGGCAAGTCCTTCTTTACATGAAAGACCGCTTCTGGCATATACGAAACCTGCATAGCCCATAGGAATTTCCATTGCGAGTCCTGTGCCAATGAATTCAGTTGCTCCGGGAGCAATTGTAACAGGATTATCAATAGCAGCATATAAATCTGCACCTGCTGCGTATTCAGAACCGTATGTTGGTATTACAGCGTTTTCCTTTAATTTTTTTATGTTCATAAAATACCTCGTCTATTAAATGTAAAATAATTTTTTTAACAATATTGCAAAACTACAGTTGCTTTTCCCACAAGACAATTTTCTTCTCTTTTAGAGTTTCAGGAATTTTAATTAATCTCTGATTCTCTGAGCCTCTAAATGTAAGAGAAATGTTTCGTAAGGCTTCAATGTAAGGCCCGTCAACTAAAACATCTATATAAGATAACAACTCTCTTGTTTCAGGATACTTAACATACATGTTTTCCATAATATCCTTTTCAAAAACATAACCTGTAAAACACCAGATGGTTTTGTTGGGATAGACTTCTTTTATTTTGCGTGCCAATGGTAAAAGACCACGCTGGTTTTCAATTTCCAATGGTTCGCCACCAAGAAAAGTAACGCCGGCATAAGCACCAAAACTTAAAGTGTCAATAATGTAATCAATAGTTTCCTGTGTAAACTCTTTCCCGTAATTAAAATCCCAAGCCTGTTCATTAAAGCAACCGGGACATCTATGATTGCATCCGCTGACAAAAAGGGAAAGTCTGATTCCCGGTCCATTTGCAATATCATATGTTTTTAATTCAGCGTAATTCAAAAAATCACTCCTTAAATATTGTCTCTAACAGCTTTACTTACAACATCTGCAACATCAGGATTAAATGCTTCAGGTAAAATATTTTCATCATTTAATTCATCATCAGGAACAAGTGATGCAATTGCAAGAGCAGCAGCTAATTTCATTTCTTCTGTAATCTGCTTTGCACGACCTTCTAAAGCACCCTTGAAAATTCCAGGGAATGCTACAACATTGTTTACCTGGTTAGGGAAGTCAGAACGACCAGTTCCAACAACTCTTGCACCTGCAGCCTTTGCTACATCAGGCATAATTTCAGGAACAGGGTTAGCCATTGCAAAAATAATGGCGTCCTTATTCATTGTTTTAACCATTTCTGCTGAGACTATGTTTGGAGCAGAAACACCAATGAAAATATCTGCACCAACTAAAGCGTCTGCAAGTTTTCCGTTTTGGCCTGAAAGGTTAGTAACTTCTGCCATTTCTTTCTGAGCCCAGTTTAAATCTTCAATATCTTTTGAAAGAATGCCATATAATCCACAGATAGTAACATCCTTAAAACCGTAAGTTAAAAGAAGTTTGCAAATTGCAATTCCTGCAGAACCGTCGCCATTAATTACAACCTTGCAGTTTTCCTTTTCTTTTCCAACAACCTTAAGAGCATTAATAATTCCTGCTAAAACAACAATAGCAGTACCATGCTGATCATCGTGGAAAACAGGTATATCAAGTTTTTCCTTAAGTTTGCTTTCTATTTCAAAACATCTTGGAGCTGAAATGTCTTCTAAGTTAATGCCACCAAAGCCGGGAGCAATTCTTGCGACTGTGTGGACAATTTCATCAGGATCCTGTGTGTCAAGGCAAATAGGAACGGCATTTACACCACCAAATTCCTTAAATAAAACAGCTTTTCCTTCCATAACAGGCATTGCTGCTTCAGGACCAATATTTCCAAGACCAAGAACTGCGCTGCCGTCAGATACAACAGCTACAGTGTTTGCTTTCCATGTATATTTGTAAACATCATCAGGGTTTGCAGCGATTTTTCTGCAAGGTTCTGCAACACCCGGTGTATAAGCTAAAGATAAATCTTCGCGGGTTTTTACGTGACATTTAGCTTCTGTGCTTAATTTTCCATTTAATTCTTCATGCAATTTTAATGCTTTTTCATTAGTTGTCATGATAAACCTCCATATATATTTAATTTTACGTGTTATGAAACTACACAACTCAGATAAGTATACCATAATTTAAAAATTAACACTATGATTTTTTGGTGGTGTGTGTTAGAATATGTATCTAATGAATTTAAAAAGTCTTTAGGGAAGTCCCCTAGTGAATCCCATGTGAATTATAAATCAATATTACTTTTTATATTTACAATATGAAAATCAATTTATTTACTACGGACAGAAAATTTGGCTCTGTTTGTGAAAGGAGATTATTAGTAAAATGAGAGAAAAATTGCAATCATTACCAGTGGGAGAGTTAAGAAAAATTGCAAAAGAAAATGGCATAAAATCTGTTACAACATTAAGAAAACAACAGTTAGTTGACATGATTTTAGAAGTTACACAGAGAAAAGAAAAAGAAGCTTCAAGCAGTGAACCGGAAACAGTTGAAAAAAATGAAGCAGAAACAGCCACAAACAGTGAAGCAATACAGAGTGACGATAATAATGAAAAGAATATAGAAAAAGAAAGTGGAAAATCTCATCCTACAGCAGAATATGGTACGGGAGAACATAGAGTTAGAAGAAGAGTTGTTCATAAGTCAAAGGAGGAACAGATAGAACATAAAGATGAAATTCCAAATGAACAAGGCAAAATGAGAACAGGTATTTTGGAAGTTATGCCTGATGGATTCGGCTTTATAAGATGTGATAACTTTCTACCGGGAGATGATGACGTTTACGTTGCACCATCTCAGATTAAAAGATTCAGACTTAAAACAGGAGATTATGTAACAGGTAGAGTTAGAGAAAAAAGAGAAAATGAAAAATTCGGTGCTTTATATTATTTAGAAAAGGTTAATGACGAACCACTAGATAAAGTAATGAACCGCCCTAATTTTGAAGATCTTACACCGATTTTTCCAAATGAAAGATTACACTTAGAAACAGATGGTCACAGTACAGCAATGAGAGTTGTGGATTTGGTAAGCCCTATTGGAAAAGGACAAAGAGGAATGATAGTTGCTCCACCAAAGGCAGGTAAAACAACATTACTTAAAGAAACAGCAAAAGCTGTATTAAAAAATAATCCCGAAATGGAAATCATAATTCTTTTAATAGATGAACGTCCGGAAGAAGTAACAGATATTAAGGAAGCAATCAGAGGTGACAATGTTGATGTTATTTATTCAACATTCGATGAATTACCGGAACACCACAAGAGAGTTTCAGAAATGGTAATAGAGAGAGCTAAAAGATTAGTAGAACATGGGAAAGATGTAATTATTCTTTTAGACAGTATTACAAGACTTGCAAGAGCCTATAACATGACTGTTCCACCAAGTGGAAGAACTTTATCAGGTGGTTTGGATCCGGCAGCACTTCACATGCCAAAAAGATTTTTCGGTGCAGCCAGAAATATGAGAGAAGGTGGCAGTCTTACAATTCTTGCAACTGCGTTAGTTAATACAGGAAGTAAAATGGATGACGTAGTATATGAAGAATTTAAGGGAACAGGTAACATGGAACTTGTACTTGACAGAAAATTATCAGAGAAGAGAATATTCCCTGCAATTGATATTGCACAGTCAGGAACAAGACGTGAAGATTTATTGTTAAGCAATGACGAATTAGGTGCTTCATATATAATAAGAAAAGAAATGAACGGCATGAGAAAAGAAGATGCAGTAGAGCAGATTCTAAATTTATTTGCCAGAACCAAAAATAATGATGACTTTATTAAGCAAATCGCCAAAATTCGAGTAAGCCATAGCAGAAGATAAGGTTTTTTATAAAAAAATGAAATCTTTTTGCTAAAAGGGTTGTAAACTATGAAATGCTATGTTATAATGGCTAGGCTATTGAGTAAAAACGGATTGGCGTTGCCAATATGCATAAAAAATAATTCAAAGAGGTGAATGTAATGAGAGAAGGAATCCATCCAGATTACCAGGAAGCAACCGTTACATGTAACTGTGGTAACACATTCGTAACAGGTTCAACAAAACCAGAGCTTCATGTTGAAATTTGTTCAGCATGTCATCCATTCTACACAGGACAGCAGAAAGCTATTTCAGCTCGTGGTAGAATTGATAAGTTCAACAAGAAATATGGTATCAAATAATTTTTAAGGATAACAGGTTGAGAAGCAATTCTCAACCTATTTTCGTAATTAGATAAATTTTTGTTACAAAAGGTGAATTATATATGAGAAATAACAAACTAGGCTCTTCCGGTATTGGCGGTCAGGCTGTCATGGAAGGGATTATGATGAGAAATAAGGAACACTATGCTGTGGCAGTAAGACAGTCAGACGGTTCCATAATTGTAGATACACAGGAATATAAAGGCGTAACAGGAAAGAGTAAGAAATTTCAATTACCATTCATCAGAGGGATTTTTAGTTTTGTGGATTCTTTAGTATTGGGAATCAAGACACTAACATATTCCGCACAGTTTTTTGATGATGATGAAAACTTTGACGAGGAACCGGGACAAATTGAAAAATGGCTTTTAGGAAAAGTTGGTGATAAAGCTGAAAAAGTTATAATGGGACTTACAGTGGCGTTTTCCGTTATAATTGCAGTAGCTTTATTTATGGTTTTGCCATTATTTATTGCTGACTTAATGGAGAAATGTATTCCATGGGTTAAAACTTCTTACGTGCCGGCTATTGAAGGCGTGGTAAAGATTCTTATTTTCATAGGATATTTAATATTAATTTCTTTAATGAAGGATATTAAGAGAACGTTTATGTATCATGGAGCAGAGCATAAATGTATTAACTGTATTGAGAACGGTCATATACTAACAGTCAATAATGTAAGAAAAAGTTCACGCTTTCACAAAAGATGTGGTACAAGTTTTCTTTTAATTGTTTTGGTTATTAGTATTATATTTTTTATGATTATAAGAACAGATGTTGTTTGGTTAAGATATTTTCTTAGAATTCTGATGGTGCCTGTAATAGCAGGCGTGTCTTATGAGTTCATTAGAAAAGCAGGTACATCTGATAACAAAATCATCAATGCTTTAAGCATGCCGGGCCTTTGGATGCAGAAAATAACAACAAAAGAGCCTACTGACGACATGATAGAAGTTGCCATTGAGGCTGTTGAAGCTGTATTTGATTGGGAACAGTATTTAATTGATAATGGAATTGCTGCAAGAAGACCAAGAAAAGTTAGAAAGCAGGTTTCAAAAGAAAATATAGCGGATATTGATCCGGATGTTGATAGAGTGTTAAATAAGTCAATAGATAATGCATTAAAGAGAACATATGTTGATAATTCTGTGAATCCTGAAAGGGATAACATTGGAGATAATGACTTTGAAACATACAATCAGGGAGTTAATAATCAGCAGGAAGAAAAGAAAGTTAAAACAGGTTCAGGATATAATTGGAAGTTTTAGTTATTGAACTGATAAAAGATGCCATACAACAGTTAGAAAAAGCAAACATAGCAGATGCAACGGTTGACAGTTGGCTTTTATCAGAGGAAATATTAAATGTAAAAAAACAAAATTATTATATGAATATGGGTATTACTGTTAATGAAGAATTAGCAGCAAAATACAAAGAAGCTGTTAATAAAAGAGCAGAGCATATACCTTTACAGCATATTATTGGGTATCAGCAGTTTTTGGATTATAAGATTTTGGTTAATGAGAATGTTTTAATCCCAAGACCTGAAACAGAACTTTTGGTTGAAAAAGTTACTGATTTTATAGGTAATAATGAAATGAAAGTTCTTGATATGTGTACAGGTTCAGGTTGTATAGCAATAGCTGTTGATAAAATGTGTGACAAGGCATCAGTTGTTGGAGCAGATATTTCAAAAGATGCCTTAGAGGTTGCTGTAAAAAACAACGCCTTAAATCATGCAAATGTTGAATTCACAAAGAGTGATATGTTTTCAAACATAGAAGGAAAATATGACGTAATTGTTTCCAATCCACCGTACATTCCAACTAAAGATGTTGTGGAATTAGAACAGGAAGTAAAGGAGCATGATCCACTTCTTGCGTTAGATGGAAGTGATGACGGATTAAAATTTTATAGAATTATTAGCAAAAATGCTGTAGAATACTTAAGGGAAAAAGGAATGCTTTTTCTGGAGATTGGATATGACCAGGGAAAAACAGTTCCTGATTTGCTAAAAAACAATGGATTTACAAATATAAAAGTTTTTAAAGATTTATCGGGGCTTGACCGTATGGTTGTTGCCGGAAAGGAATAAAAATGTTTGATAAATTAGATGGTATACTTGAAAGATATGACGAAATATTAGAACAGTTAAATGATCCTAACGTTGTTAGTGATCAATCAAATTTTAGAAAACTTATGAAAGAACAAAGCGACTTGGCTCCTATTGTTGAATTGTACAAGAAATATAAAGAAGCTAAGCAAACTATTGAAGACAGCCTTGCAATTCTTGATGAAGAATCAGATGAAGATATGAGAGAACTTGCAAAGGAAGAATTAAACGAAGCAAAGGCATCTATTCCGGAAATGGAAGACCAGTTGAAAATTCTTCTTTTACCTAAAGATGAAAATGATGACAAAAACGTTATTGTTGAAATCAGAGGTGGTGCAGGTGGTGATGAAGCTGCTTTATTTGCCGCTGAATTATACAGAATGTATTGCATGTACGCTGAAAGCCAGAAGTGGAAAACAGAAATGATTTCTGTAAATGAAAATGGTCTTGGAGGTTTCAAGGAAGTTGTATTTATGATTAACGGTCAGGGAGCTTACTCAAGATTAAAATACGAAAGTGGTGTACATCGTGTACAGCGTATACCTGTTACTGAATCAGGCGGTCGTATTCATACATCAACTGCAACAGTTGCAATTATGCCTGAAGCAGAAGAAGTTGACGTAGAAATAGATATGAACGATTGCCGTTTTGATGTATTTAGAGCATCAGGTAACGGTGGACAGTGTGTAAATACAACAGACTCTGCTGTAAGACTTACACATATACCAACAGGAATTGTAATTTCATGTCAGGATGAAAAATCACAGTTAAAGAACAAGGATAAAGCTTTAAAGGTACTTCGTGCTAGACTTTACGAATTAGAATGTCAGAAGAAACAGGACGCAGAGTCAGAAGCAAGAAGAAGCCAGATTGGTACAGGAGACCGTTCTGAAAAAATCAGAACATACAATTTCCCACAGGGACGTGTAACAGATCACAGAATTAAATTTACTACACATAGACTTGAAAACATTATGAATGGTGACTTAGATGAAATCATCGATAATTGCGTAGCAGCAGATCAGGCTGCAAAATTAGCACAAGTAGAAGATGAATAAAGTGGATTGAATAATTTATCTTTTCCAGTAAAAATAGCTACAGTTAGAAATACACCTTGTTCTAACTGTAGCTATTTTTTTATTGTGAAAAGCAAATAACATAATTTTCTATACTGAATAGCATGGTGTGCCTAATATTGTTTCGTAGGATGAACAAATCTTGTCTGCCAGACTTACAATGTAGCTTTCTCTGTATTTTGGTGGCTTAATGTTTAATGGAAACATATGCTTGGCAATAATGTCCATTTCAATGTTTGTTAATTCAAAATCTTTACTTGCATTATTTAAGGCTGTTTCCGCGTGACTAAAACCATGCCATTTGTGGGAATCGTCTGCCACGTGCCAATCATAAAGAAAATAATCGTGTAGCAGTGCACCACGAATTAAACTGTTATAGTCGCATCTTAAATGCATTTTCTTTGCAATGTAAAAACTAACGTAGGCAACAGCTACACAATGATCTAAAGTTGAAGTGTCGCCATGTTGAATGTATTTATCCATTCTTTTTACTTTTTCATTTTCAATTATAGGTTTTGCAATTTCTGCAAACTCAATTCTAATAATTTCCTTATTCATATCAACCTCATTGTAAAAAACTCTAACTATTTAATTATATTGTAAAAAAACTGGATTTGCAATTGTTTACTTATTATTCTTAGGTTATAATTTAAATATGTAAAATTTGTGAAAATACTAAAGTGAATTATTTTTAAACGAAAGAGATTAGAAGGTTATTTGCCTGCTTATATGCAGACAAAGGTAAAATAAAAATTTTTAACTCTGTAGTTTAAAAAGCTTTTTTAGTATTTCAGAAAAGGAAGAATATGCCAAATATTATTGAAATACAGGATTTAAACAGTGAAGAATTAGATATATACGGAAGATTTTCAGAGAGCAGATTATTAAATTTATATGCACCTAATGGCGGGATTTTTATTGCTGAAAGCCCAAAAGTTATTGAGAGAGCATTGGATAGTGGTTACAAGCCTGTGTCTGCTTTAATTGAAAAGAAACATATTGAAACACAAGGTCAGGAAATCATAAAGAGATTAGGGGATGTACCAATTTATACAGGAGAGTTTGATTTGCTTACTAACCTAACAGGCTTCAAGCTGACCAGAGGAATGCTTTGTGCAATGAAGAGAAAAGAACTTCCTACGGTAAGTGAGGTTTGCCATAATGCAAAAAGAATAGCTGTGCTTGAAGATGTGGTAAATCCAACAAATGTGGGGGCAATTTTTCGGTCGGCGGCAGCTTTAAATATTGATGGAATAATACTTACATCAACTTGCAGCAATCCTCTGTACAGAAGAGCAATAAGAGTAAGCATGGGGACGGTTTTTCAGATAAAATGGACAATTGCCCACACTAAGAAGAAAAACATTAACGAAATTTTACACCAATTAGGCTTTAAGACGGCAGCAATGGCTTTAAAGGAAGAAAGTGTAAATATTGATAATGATGCTTTAATGAATGAAGATAGGCTTGCAATAATTCTTGGCACTGAAGGGGAAGGTCTTACAGAAGAAACAATAAATGGAAGTGACTATACAGTGTGCATACCAATGTCTAACGGCGTGGATTCGTTAAATGTTGCGGCGGCAAGTGCAGTTGCGTTTTGGCAGTTGGGAAATAAATAAAAGGTATTGATTTTATAATGAAAGAACAAAACAACAGAATAGTTCGAAAAGAAAAATATAATATAGCCGGGTTGAAAGTTTTAATGACAACTTATTATGAAGAAACATACAAAAGAGCAAAAAAATATATTGCTAAAGCTGAGAGCTGGGATGAAAAGGAGGCTGACATTGTCATAGACTTGGGTAATGAGACCTATGAAAAAATCCATGATGAATATATGCCTTATTTAAACTGTGAAGCCATAGAGTATATATATACAGGAAGTTATTTTCATCATAAATTGTTAAAATACAATGGGTGTATGCTTCATTCATCAGGTGTGGTTGTGGATGGATATGCATATTTG
This sequence comes from Eubacterium sp., assembly GCF_057858645.1. Classification (NCBI taxonomy): domain Bacteria; kingdom Bacillati; phylum Bacillota; class Clostridia; order Eubacteriales; family Eubacteriaceae; genus Eubacterium; species Eubacterium sp. Next base: position 49,678 of record NZ_DBLZZO010000002.1, on the reverse strand, counting down.
TTTTCGGCAAATAGCGGCACCGGGAAATCAACTCATACAGGGCTGTGGTTGGAACATTTTAAAGATAAAGCTTATATAATTAATGATGACAAACCGGTGTTGAAAAAAGAAAATGACAGTTGGTACGTTTATGGAACACCATGGAGTGGTAAATATGACATTAATGCAAATAAAAAAGAACTTCTTGGTGGGATAGTTTTTTTGGAAAGGTCCAAGACAAATTATATAGAGCCATTGCAGGTAAAAGATGCAATTCCGTTATTCTATAATCAGACAGTAAAAAGTTTCAAAAAAGTTGAAAGCATCGAGTTAGTGTTAAAAACTTTAGAACAGGTATTAACGGAAAATCCCATATACAAAATGGGCTGTGACATATCAGATAGTGCAGTGGAAATGGCTTATAATACAATCAAAATAATGGAGGCTAGGATGAAAATAAAACAGGGATTTATTTTAAGAAATGTTGCCGGGAACAATGTTGTTGTGCCTGTAGGTGAGGCAACAATAGATTTTAATGGCATGATGAGTTTAAATGAAACAGGCGCGTTTTTGTTTGAGAAAATGATAGAGGGAACAACAAAGGAGCAGTTAATTGAGCAATTAATGAGCCAGTACGAAATTGATGCAGATACTGCAAAAAATGACGTTGAAGAATTTATTGAGAAGGTAAAGAAGGAGAATTTGTTTGAATAAAATAGTTCAAATAGAAGATATAGTTCCCATTATTGAAGAACAGCTTAAATCAGGCGGCAAGGTTAGTTTTACGCCAAGAGGAACAAGTATGTTACCTTTGTTTCGGGACAATGTGGATACGGTTATTTTGGCAACACCGGAATTTACATTGAAAAAATACAATATTGTATTTTATAGAAGAAATAACGGTCAGTATATTTTACATAGAATTGTTAAAGTACAAAAAGACAGCTATAAAATACGAGGAGATAATCAGGTAGTTAATGAGTACGGCATATCAAAAGATAACATAATTGCTGTGGTTGTGGGATTTAAAAGAAATGGAAAAGAATATACAACAGCTAATATTTTATACAAAATTTACAGCATTATATGGGTTAAAACGGTTCTGCTTAGAAAATGTTATAGGAAGGGTAGAAGAATTCTGTCCAAAATAAAAAGAAAAACATTAAGAAAAGACGATTAAAACGATAAATGAAATGAGTAACAGAGATAATATGAATAAAAATTCAGGGTTAAAATGGACAATAAAAAATAGTAAAAAACAAATGCCATGGATTATTACACTAAGTGTTTCTAATATAGTGTTGGCTTTGATTGGCACTATATTAGCATTGGCAAGTAAGTTTGCAATAGATACCGCTCAAAAAGCAGCTACGTCAAAGACGAATGTAGAATTTGTGCATTACAAAAATTTAATTATTATTTATGGCATTATAATTTTCGGTATAATAGCCGGAAGAATGATATTAAGAATTTTTGCACAAAGTCTGTCTGTGAAAATACAGGCAAAATTGGAAATGAGTATGAGAGAAAGCCTATTCGCAAACATTATCAGCAAGGAATATGACAAAATAAATGTTTATCATAGTGGCGAACTAATGAACAGATTAACAGGTGATGTGGCAATTGTGGCTGGGGGAATAGCAAATATTGTCCCACAGTTTTTATATTTTGCAGCACAGTTTATGGGCGCTTTTGTTATTTTAATTATTTTTGATTGGAAATTTACACTGGTATTTTTAATAGCAGGCATAATAATCTTTGTGGTTACTTTATTTTTTAGAGGAAAATTAAAAAATCTTCACAAGAGAGTTCAGGAAACAGATGGCACTGTAAGGTCTTTTTTTCAGGAGACAATTGAGAGTATATTAGTTGTTAAAACTTTTGGCGTAGAAGAACAGTTTGAAGCAAATGGTAGAATTTTACAGCAGGAAAATTACAATACAAAAATGAAAAGACGTACCATAAGCATACTGGCAAACACAGGCTTTTCCTTTGTATTTAACGGTGGTTATTTATTAGGCTTAATATGGTGTGCCATGAAAGTTAGCATGGGGGTGATGACCTATGGAACCCTTACGGCGGTGCTACAGTTGATTTCACAGGTGCAGACACCTTTTGTAAATATTACGAAAGTCGTACCACAGTATTACTCAATGATAGCCTCAGCTGAAAGAATACAGGAAATTGAAAAAATTCCAAGTGAAGATGTGGAAGAAACAAAGATAGACACGCAGGAAATTTATAAAAAATTAAAAGAAATAAACATTAATAATATTTCATTTAGTTACGGTAGGTCTGCTATTATAGAAAGTGGCAATGGTAGGATTGCAAAAGGAGATTTCGTTGCCATTAGGGGCATATCAGGAATTGGAAAAAGTACATTAATGCGAATACTTCTAGGTGTTTTTAAGCCAACAGAAGGTTCAATTGATTTAGAGCTTGATAATAATAGTATAATGGAAATAAGTCCTAAAACAAGACCGTTGTTCTCTTATGTACCACAGGGAAACTACCTGTTTAGTGGAACTTTGCGTGAGAATATAATGTTAGCAAACAACAAAGCTACACAAGATGAAGTGGAAGAAGCTTTAAAAATTAGCTGTGTAAAGGATTTTGTAGACAAACTCCCTAAGGGATTGGATACAGTTATAGGCGAAAAGGGATTAGGCATTTCAGAAGGACAGGCACAAAGATTTGCAATAGCAAGAGCGTTAATCAGCGACGCGCCGATACTTCTGTTAGATGAAGCAACATCAGCATTAGACATTGAAACAGAAAAAGAAGTTCTAAAAGAAATAAAGAAATTAACTGAGAAAACGGTTATAATAATAACACATAAAGAGGCTGCACTGGAAGTGTGCAATAAAGAGATAATAATAAAAGATAAGATATTACATGTGAAAAATATTTAGACAAAAAAAGTCCGACATAATAAGTGTCGGACTTTTTTGGAGCTGTTTATGTATATTTCGTTGTTACTTTAGCTGTAGTTGTAAGTTGCTCCCATAGGGCATCGTGGAATAACATTGCAAGCTCCTCCCAATGTTTGTGTTGTTGCTTTTCGAAAAAAAGTTCTTTTTTCAAATTATCAACTTCCTGTTGCAACTTCATTGTTTCTTGTAATAAAGACGTATCTTCGGCAAAATTCACACTATCACCTTCCCCCAAAAGTTATATGTAATTACCCTCCACAAGATTATAGCATTTAAAGTGAAATTTGTGGAAAATTTTCATCGACTTTTAGCGACATAAAAATACAAAATAATATATATGGTCATAAAAACTATTCAAAACATTGTAAATAAATAGTTAATATTATATAATTGAAAGGATAAAATTCTGATGGAGGAATTACAAATGGGAAAATATTTTGGAACAGATGGATTTAGAGGGGAAGCAAATGTGAACCTCACAGCAATGCATGCATTTAAAGTAGGAAGATTTATTGGATGGTACTATGGAAGATTTCATAAATGTTCTGTAGCCATTGGAAAAGATACAAGAAGAAGCAGTTACATGTTTGAAGATGCTTTATCAGCAGGTTTAACATCAACAGGAGCCGACGTATACCTTTTACACGTAACAACAACACCTAGTGTTTCATACGTTGTTAAGACAGAAAACTTCGACTGTGGAATTATGATTTCTGCAAGTCACAATCCTTTCTATGATAACGGAATCAAACTTATTAATGGTAAGGGCGAAAAAATGGAACAGGAAGTTATTGATGAGGTAGAAAAATATCTTGATGATGATTTCGATTCTATACCATATGCAACAGGTGATAAGATTGGTAGAACAGTTGATTACTTTGCGGGAAGAAACAGATATATGGGTTATTTAATGACTCTTGCAAAACATTCATACAGAAACATAAAGGTTGGACTTGACTGTTCTAACGGTAGTGCATCATCAATTGCCAAAGGTGTTTTTGATGCATTAGGCGCAGAAACTCATGTAATTAACAATGAGCCAAATGGAACAAACATTAATATGGATTGTGGTTCAACACATATTGAAGTTTTACAGAAATATGTAAAGGAAAATCATTTAGACGTAGGTTTTGCATATGATGGTGATGCAGACAGATGTTTGTGCGTAGATGAGAATGGTAATTTAGTTGACGGTGACTTGATTTTATATGTTGCCGGAGTTTATTTAAAACAAAACGGAGAACTTGATAATAACACAGTTGTTACAACAATTATGTCTAACATTGGTTTATATAAGGCATTTGATGCAGTGGGAATTAATTATGAAAAGACAGATGTTGGTGACAAGTATGTATATGAATGTATGAGAAATAATGACTACAGACTTGGCGGAGAACAGTCAGGCCACATTATTTTTAGTAAACATGCTACAACAGGTGATGGTATTTTAACTTCAATTAAGTTAATGGAAGTTATGATTTCATCTAAGAAGAAAATGTCAGAACTTACAAGTCCTGTTTCAATTTATCCACAGTGCTTAAAGAATATTAAGGTTATCAGCAAACCTGAAGCAAGAGCAGATGAGGATGTACAGGCAGAAGTAAACAAGGTTGCAGAGGAACTTGGTAACGATGGAAGAATTCTTTTAAGAGAAAGCGGTACAGAACCTGTTATCAGAGTAATGGTTGAAGCAAAATCAGACTTACTTGCAGAGAAGTATGTAGACCAGGTTATTGATGTGATTAAGAAAAAAGGTCATGCGGTATAAATGAATAAGAAAAGAACACTATGGGCAGTAAGAATTATTCTTATTGCTCTTATAGTTTGCTGGATGATGACTATATTTGATTTTTCAGCTGCAAATGGTCAACAGTCCCAGTCTTATAGCGATGGGATTACAATTAAGATAATAAGACTTATAAAAAAAGACTGCAATATGTTATCTAAGGACAGGCAGCAGGAGTATTTTAATCAGGTTAGTTTTTTTGTGAGAAAGACAGGTCATTTTGGTGAATATGGAATATTATCACTTTTATGGTCAGGTTTTTTACTTTCATTTGAATCAATAAGAAAAATAAAAAAGAAAATATTTATATTAATACCAACAGCAATTTCATTGGTATATGCGGCTACTGATGAGTTTCATCAGGGATTTGTTGATGGAAGAAGTCCTGGAGTAAGGGATGTATTTATTGACACTTTAGGAGGATTTACAGCTGCAGTTTTTATAACGGTAATTACATGGCTGGTATTTAGGAGGAAAGATGAACGCTTGGGAAAAAAATGTTAGAAAGGTAACACCGTACACACCGGGAGAACAGCCAAAGGTTGATGACGTAATTAAGTTGAACACAAATGAGTGTCCTTATCCACCATCATCTAAAGTTGTGGAAGCATTGGAAAACATGAACAAGGATAAATTAAGATTATATCCTGATCCTGATGCTACAGAGTTAGTAGATGCAATTGCAGAATACTACAATGTAAACAGCAATCAGGTTTTCGTTGGAGTAGGTTCAGATGATGTAATAGGAATGGCTTTCCTTACATTTTTTAATTCTAATAAACCCATATTATTCCCGGATATTACATATTCTTTTTATGATGTGTGGGCTGATTTGTTTAAGATTAAATATGAAACAAAGAAGTTGGATGATAACTTTAATATAAAAGTTGAGGATTATTTCGAACCAAATGGTGGAGTGATTTTCCCAAATCCAAATGCACCAACATCAATTGAAATCTCTTTAGATTCCATAGAAGAAATAATAAAAAATAATCAGGATGTTGTTGTAATTGTTGATGAAGCTTATGCTGATTTTGGCAAAGTTACAGCCCTTGATTTAGTAAACAAATATAATAATCTTCTTGTAGTTAGAACATATTCAAAATCAAGAGCAATGGCAGGAATGAGAATAGGCTATGCAATTGGAAATGAAGCTTTAATAAGTGCAATGAAAGCTGTTAAATTCTCTTACAATTCATATACAATGAACATGCCAAGCATTGTTGCCGGTGTGGCTGCAATTAAGGATGATGAATATTTTAAGGAAATTGTAGGCAAGATTATAAAAACAAGAGAAAACGCTAAGGAAAAATTAGCAGATTTAGGCTTTGAATTTGCTGACTCTCAGGCAAATTTCATATTTGCAAAACATAAAAATGTTAGTGCAAATATAATTTTTGAAAAACTAAAAGAAAAGAAAATATATGTGAGATATTTTAATAAACCACGTATAGATAATTATCTTAGAATAACTATTGGAACTGATGACGAGATGGACAGGCTTTTTAAGGCGTTAGAAGAAATAGTTAAATAAAAAGTATATTCAGGAGAAGTTATGGGAGTTATTGATATCTTATTTATTGGAATAGGACTTTCCATGGATGCCTTTGCAGTGTCTATATGTAAAGGACTTAAAATGAAAGTTGTAGACCTAAAACAGTGCCTGATGATCGCTTGGTTTTTTGGAATATTTCAGGCTATTATGCCCACCATTGGTTATGTGTTAAGTTCAAAGTTTGTTGAATACATTAATGCGTATAGTCATTGGGTAGCATTTGTACTTTTAACAATTATCGGTGCAAACATGATAAGAGAATCAGTGGGAAATGAAGAAGAGGAAACTGATGGAAAACAGGTTGTAGGAATTAAGGAACTTTTTGGACTGGCTATTGCAACAAGCATTGATGCGTTGGCAGTTGGAATAACATTTGGTACAATGGGAAGTCAACTTCACTTATCTATTTGGCTGTCAGTTACATTAATAGGAATTACAACTTTTATTATTTCAATAATAGGAGTTTTTATTGGAAATATATTTGGTTCCAAATACAAAACCAAAGCTGAAATAGTAGGTGGTATAATTTTGATTCTTATAGGAATTAAGGTTGTATTAGAATATTATTTATAAAACACAATTAAGGAGGAAATATGCCATACACAGAAGCAAGTAAAAGAGCAACTCTTAAATACATGAAGAAGTTAAAGAGAATACCTCTTGATATGCAAATACCCCAGTATAGTCGACTTAAGGCATATTGCGACCATAAAGGTAAGCCGGTAAATACTGTAATTAAGGAAATTATTTTTGAAAAAATAGATTCTGAAATGGGTGAAGACTGGAAAAAATAATTAAATAACATAAATTAAGAATGTCTGAATACCGGGTGTGTTCAGACATTTTTACATAACAAAAAAGTAACAAAATATTAAATTTATGAATAATGATTTATAAAAAATAAGTTGTATATTAATAAATAGTTCAAGAAATGGACTATAATAAGTATGGAATGCCACTGAACAAAACGGGAAGGCATTTCATAATTATATAAGGAGGTAGGTTGTATGAACATAAGTAAGTTTACACAAAAATCAATTGAGGCCATACAGAATACTGAAAAGATAGCAAATCAGTATGGTAACCAGGAAATTGATCAGGAACATTTAATATATGCGTTAGTGAATTTAGAAGATAGTTTAATTCTTAAACTTATTGAAAAAATGGAAATTCAGCCTGAACACTTTAAAAATAGAATTGAGCAGGCAATTGAAAAACGTACGAAAGTTCAGGGCGGAAACATGTACATGAGTCAGGCTTTAAATGATGTATTGATTAATGCAGAAGATGAAGCAAAAAGAATGGGTGATGAATATGTTTCAGTTGAACATTTATTCTTAATGCTTATTAAGAAACCAAACAAAGAAGTTAAGGAAATTTTTAGAGAATATGGAATTACAAGAGAGAGATTCTTAGGTGTTTTGGAACAGGTAAGAGGTAATGTAAGAGTTACATCTGATAATCCTGAAGGTACATACGATGCTTTATCAAAGTATGGTGAGGATTTGGTTGAAAAAGCAAGAAACCAGAAACTGGATCCTGTAATTGGACGTGATTCTGAAATAAGAAATGTAATCAGAATTCTTTCAAGAAAAACAAAGAATAATCCTGTACTTATTGGTGAACCCGGTGTTGGTAAAACAGCAGCAGTTGAAGGCTTGGCGCAGCGAATTGTTAAAGGCGATGTGCCTGACGGCTTAAAGGACAAAAAGATTTTTGCCCTTGATTTGGGAGCCTTGGTTGCAGGTGCAAAGTACAGAGGTGAATTTGAGGAAAGATTAAAGGCTGTCCTTGAAGATGTTAAAAATAGTGAAGGTGAAATCATTTTATTTATTGATGAGCTTCACACAATAGTAGGTGCTGGAAAAACTGATGGTGCAATGGACGCAGGCAATATGTTAAAACCTATGCTTGCAAGAGGTGAATTGCATTGCATCGGCGCAACAACTTTAGATGAATATCGTCAGTATATTGAAAAGGATAAAGCTTTGGAAAGACGTTTCCAACCTGTTATGGTTAATGAACCAACAGTTGAAGACACAATTTCAATTCTTCGTGGATTAAAAGAAAGATATGAAGTTTTCCATGGTGTAAAAATTACTGATGGTGCCTTAGTTAGTGCAGCAACTTTATCTGACAGATACATTACGGACAGATTTTTACCTGATAAGGCAATTGACTTAGTAGATGAGGCGTGTGCCCTTATTAAAACTGAAATGGATTCAATGCCAACAGAGGTTGATGAATTAAGACGTAAAGTAATGCAGTTAGAAATTGAGGAAGCTGCCCTTAAGAAGGAAACAGATAATCTAAGCAAAGAAAGATTAGAAGAACTTCAAAAAGAACTTGCAGAGTTAAGAGATGATTTTAACAATAAAAAGGCAAAATGGGAAAATGAAAAGAATTCTGTAAACAGATTGCAGGAGTTAAGAGAAAAAGTTGAATCAGTTAAAAAAGAGATTGAGATGGCTCAAAACGAATACAATTTGGATAAGGCAGCTCAGTTACAGTATGGTACTTTACCTGAACTTCAGAAACAGTTAGAAGAAGAGGAAGCAAATGTTAAAAATAAAGATTTGTCACTTGTAAGGGAAAGTGTAACTGATGAAGAAATTTCAAGAATTATTTCCCGTTGGACAGGTATCCCTGTTGCAAAATTAACAGAGACAGAACGAAACAAAACATTACATCTTGATGAACAACTTCACAAGAGAGTTATAGGTCAGGACGAGGCTGTAACAAAAATTACAGAGGCAATTATACGTTCTAAGGCAGGAATTAAAGACCCAACAAAACCAATTGGTTCATTTTTATTCCTTGGACCTACAGGTGTTGGTAAAACAGAGCTTGCGAAAGCATTGGCTGAAAACATGTTTGATGATGAAAGTAATATTGTCAGAATCGATATGAGTGAATATATGGAGAAGTACAGTGTGTCAAGATTAATAGGAGCGCCTCCGGGATATGTTGGCTATGATGAAGGTGGTCAGTTAACAGAGGCAGTTAGAAGAAAACCATATTCAGTTGTGTTGTTTGATGAGGTTGAAAAAGCACATCCTGATGTATTTAATGTACTTTTACAGGTTTTAGATGATGGTCGTATTACAGACTCACAGGGTAGAACTGTAGATTTTAAGAATACAATTTTAATAATGACTTCTAACATTGGTTCACCATATTTGCTTGATGGCATTGACGACCAGGGTAATATTAAAGAAGAAAATCAGGAACTTGTAATGAATGACTTAAGAGGTCATTTCAGACCTGAATTCTTAAACAGACTAGATGAAATAGTAATGTTTAAGCCACTTACAAGAGAAAATATTGGTGGAATTGTTGATTTAATTATTAATAATTTAAATGAACGTTTAGCTGATAAAGAATTAAAGATTAGCCTGACACCGGCAGCTAAAAAGTACGTTGCTGATAACGGCTATGATCCGGTATATGGCGCAAGACCTTTAAAGAGATATTTGCAGAAAAATGTTGAAACATTGGCAGCAAAAGTAATCCTTGAAGGAAAGGTAAGCCTTGGAGATACAATTGTATTTGACGTGGAAGGTGATAAATTAGTAGTTAAATAAAATAATTGAGAATCAGATTAAAGAGAAACATTCTTATTGCTGAAAATGCAATGGGAATGTTTCTTTTTGTTTAATTGGAGATTGTTTTGAAACTAATAAAGAAAATTTAAGTATATATGAAAATAAGCCGATAAAATGACATATATTTAGATTCTATAATATGGAATTTTGAGAATTTGCAATAATTAAAAATATGTATTGACAGATTAAATATAAATGAGTATCATAAACATATGAACAATCATTCATATGTTTACGAAAGAAAGGAAGATATATGAAAAAAGAAGACAAATTAGATGTAGAAGTGAAAGAAGAAATAGACCACTGTTGTAATAAGAAACATGCAGAAGATATAGAACATTTAGATCATAATATGCCTGACGAAGGAACTTTATGTGACTTGGCGGAATTTTTCAAGGTGTTTGCAGATTCAACAAGAATTAAAATCCTATACGCATTATCTAACAAGGAATTATGTGTGTGTGATTTGTGGCAGGGATTGGGACTTACTCAATCTGCTGTATCTCATCAGCTAAGAATTTTAAAGCAGATGAGATTGGTTAAGTACAGAAAAGAAGGAAAGACTATATATTACTCATTAGATGACGATCATATCCAATCGATTTTAAATGGTGGATTAGAGCATGTAATGGAATAGTTATTCTTTTAATAAAATGCCGCTGACCAAAGGGAGGGCAATACATATTTTTTAGGAGAAAACAAAATGAACGAAGTTTATTTTTAGAATGTTTTCGACGAAATGCCGATAATCAAAGGAAAGGAACAATACATATAATAGTAGGAGGAAAAGAGATGAGATTGCAGGAGAATATAAAAAACAGAAAAATGATGCATCATGACGATACTGCAGGACATGGACATAATCATGAACATGATGGCTGCTGTTGCGGACATGAACATGATCATGAGCATCATCACGACCACGATGATTGCTGTGGACATGACCATGAGCACGACCATCACCATGACCACGATGGCTGTTGTTGCGGACATGAATATGGACACAGTCATGGACATGGATGTGATTGCTGTGAAGATGGTGTAGAAATTGAAAAGAATAAAACAATAGCGGGAGTTGCAGTATTCCTTGTGGCTTTTGTGGTTTTCCATATACCGGGACTATTTAAGTCATTTAGTGATACAACAATGGAAAACATAGAATTAGTAGCATTTTTACTTATTTACTTAGTTACAGCAAAGGACATTGTTTTAAATGCCATTAAAAACTTATTTAAGGGCAAGGCATTAGATGAACAGTTCCTTATGTCAGTTGCAAGTTTAGGTGCATTTATTGTAGGCGAATATCCTGAAGCCTGTGCCGTTATGTTGTTCTACATGGTTGGGGAATTGTTTCAGGATTATGCAGTAGATAAGTCAAGAGATTCTATTACAGAATTAATGGATATCAGACCTGATTATGCAAACATATTAAAGAAAGATGGAACTATTGAAAAGGTTGATCCTAACAAGGTAAAAGTAGGAGATACAATTATTGTAAAACCTGGTGAAAAAGTTCCACTTGATGGTGTAATTATTGAAGGTCAGGGAACGCTTGATACATCAAGTCTTACAGGAGAAAGCCTTCCAAGAGAAGTAGGCACGAAGGAAGCTGTTATTAGTGGTTCAATAAGTGTAAGCGGTGTTCTTACAATTAAAGTTACAAAAGCATTTGGAGAATCAACGGTTTCAAAGATTCTTGAATTAGTAGAAAATGCAAGTAGCAAAAAGGCAAAAACAGAAAGATTTATTACAAGATTCGCAAAAGTTTACACACCAATAGTTGTTGGCCTAGCGATTGCATTGGCAATTGCGCCACCACTTATAATGGCAACAACAGGTTCAAGCATTACTGATTTCTACGGTGTATGGAGCCCATGGATTTATAGAGCACTTACATTCTTAGTAGTTTCATGCCCTTGTGCGTTGGTTATTTCAGTTCCACTTAGTTTCTTCGCAGGAATTGGAGCCGCTTCAACAAAAGGTGTTTTAGTTAAGGGAAGCAACTATTTAGAGTTAATCTCAAAATGTGACACTGTAGTATTTGATAAGACAGGTACATTAACAAAGGGTGTTTTCAAAGTAAGTAAGATTAATGCTAATGTAGACGAAAAGAAATTCCTTGAAATGGCAGTTGTTGCTGAAATGTATTCTAATCATCCAATTGCAAAATCATTAAAGGATGAATTAATTAACAAAGACAAGAGCGTATTTGATGGCATTCAGGCAAGACAGAAAGACATTAAGATTGAAGAAATTCATGGTAGAGGAATTAAGGCAGAATTAGATGGTAGTGAAATTTTAGCCGGCAATGGCAAATTATTGGATATGTTCAAGATTCCTTACGAAAAAACCGGGGAAATAGGAACTATTGTTTATGTTGCTGTTGATAACCAGTATTTAGGATATGCCGTAATAGAAGATACAGTAAAAGAAACATCATTAGAAACAATTAGGCAGTTAAAGTCATTAGGTGTAAAAAACACTGTTATGCTTACAGGTGACAGAAAAGAAATTGCTGAAAAAATAGCAAAGGAATTAAATCTCGACAGTGTTTATTCAGAATTACTTCCTGAAGATAAGGTAAGACATGTTGAGGAACTTCTTAAAACAAGTGGAGTTTTAGCGTTTGTTGGTGATGGTGTAAATGATGCTCCTGTACTTGCAAGAGCTGATATCGGTATTGCCATGGGCGCAATGGGAAGTGATGCGGCAATTGAAGCAGCAGACATTGTTTTGATGGACGATAATCCTAAAAATATTGGCAAAGCAATTAAGATTGGCCGTAAGACAATGGGCATTGCTAAACAGAACATTATATTTGCTTTAGCTGTTAAAGTTTTAGTATTAATACTTGCAGCAGTTGGTATTGCATCAATGTGGGCAGCTGTTTTCGCAGATGTTGGTGTATGCGTAGTTGCTATTTTAAATGCAATGAGAGCAGGAAAAATAAAATAGAAAAACATATTCTGTAAGAAATGTTCATAAGATAAATAATAATATGTACAGAAGGTTTCTTATGAAAAAAATATATGTATTAGTAATTTTTGCATTAGTTGTGCTAAATGTTTTTCTTTGGGGCGTTTTGGTCATTAATAATCTAAATGAAAAAAACAACAGGCTTAATGAAACTACAACTTATAAAAAACAACCAAAAGTTAAAAACAATGGTATCAAAAAAACAGATTCAAAAATATCGAAACCAAAAGTAGCAATTACTTTTGATGATGGACCAAGCACAGTTTATACAAAAATACTTTTAGATGGTTTAAAAGAACGTGGCGTTAAAGCTACGTTCTTTTTGACAGGTCAGGAAATACAATACAGCAAAGCAGTTGTTAAAAGAATGGCAAAAGAAGGGCATATAATTGGTAATCACACCTATTCCCATATTGATTTGAAAAAGGTAAACTATGCTCAGGGAAAAGATGAAATAGAAAAAACAAATGATATTATTAAGGATTTAACAGGAAAAAAGCCGGAATATATAAGACCACCTTACGGCGACTGGGACGAAAGACTAATGAATGAAACAGATATGTCAATTGTGTTATGGAGTGTGGATCCTGAAGACTGGAAAGACCAAAATGCCAATATAGTTGCCAACAGAGTGATTAAAAACACCTCCGATGGTGACGTGATTTTGCTACATGATATTTTTAAAACTTCAGTGGATGCAGCGTTTATTATAATTGATGATCTACGGGAAAAAGGCTATGAATTTGTTACAATAGATAAAATAGACAGTGTAAAAGTAATAAAAAATAGGAACATTAACAAATAAAATATTGTTAAAAACATACGCGGATGTTATACTGTCATAGATGTAAAAAAATAAGAAAAGAGGATAGTATGATTAAGTATTTAACAATTTTTTTAATATCAATGGTACCTATTGTTGAGTTGAGAGGGGCACTACCATACGCAGCAGTATTCGGTTTGCCAATGGTTCCATCTTACATAATCTGTGTAATAGGGAACATGCTTCCGGTACCATTTATTTTCTTTTTTGCAAGAAAGGTATTAATATGGGGTACTGATAAGAAGTTTATAGGAAAGTTTTTCACATGGTGTCTTGATAAAGGAGAACGTGGTGGAGAGAAATTAAAGTCAAAAGCAGGAAAAGGTTTATATGTAGCATTACTTCTTTTTGTAGGAATTCCACTTCCGGGAACAGGCGCCTGGACAGGAACATTAGCCGCAAGCTTTTTAGACATGGACTTTAAGAAAAGTGTTATTGCATGCATGGGAGGCGTATTACTTGCAGGTGTAATAATGGGAACATTAAGTGCATTGGGAGTAACAGCTTTTTCAGTAGCATTTTAACGTAAGAATAGAGATTACAACAATGTTTGAAGTTTTCAAACGTGGAAATTGGAGTAAATAATGAGCAAAAAACAAATGAATTATGATTATATGTATAAGGGCAAAAAGAACGGTTCCCCAATGAGAACAGGTTATGAAAAATATACACCTGGAATTGTTGGGAAAATCGCTCTTGGAATTACAGTTCCTTCAGCATTAATTGCCTTAATATCTGTTTTAATAGCAGCTTTTGGAATGATACAGGCAATAGTAGTTACATTCTTTACTTTTATTATTGCTTTCGTAGGAAGTGTTGTTATTGCCATAGATATTGTCAGATTTAACAGACAGCAGAAGAAAGCAACAGACAAAAGGGAAGGTCCAAAGGAAATGGATATTATGAGAATAGTTCATTTGCTTATTGGTGTTGCCGCAGGTGTTATTATAGGTTATTTAATCTGGGGTGTTAAACATTAATTATATGGAGGAAATATAATGAGTCAGTTACCAAAGGATCCTGTAATGCTGCTTAGCGTAGTTAATACAAATCTTAGAGATTTTTATTCAAGTCTTGATGAATTTTGTAACGCAAAAGATGCAGATAAGGATGAAATAGTTAATGCATTATCAGCAATAGGATATGAGTATAATCAGGAAAGTAATCAGTTTAAATAAAGATTACATAAAAAGTGGGTATTTATTACGAATGACTGTAATAAATACCCACTTTTTTATATCTTATAATATTAAGAAAAATTAGCTTTTTCTACGTTTGCTTAATGGAACATATTTTGTTGGTTCAGCAACGTTCTTATATGCAGGACGAATAATTTTACCGGCATTAATGATTTCTTCAATTCTATGAGCACTCCAACCTGACATTCTGGCCGCTGCAAAAAGAGGTGTATATAACTCGTCAGGAAGACCTAACATTGAATATACAAAACCACTGTAGAAGTCTACATTGGCACTTACAACTTTTTTACGTTTATGTGCTTTTGAAATTACATCAGGTGCAAGACGTTCAACATTCTTGTATAACGCTAATTCATCAGTACGACCTTTTTCAACAGCAAGCTTTTCTGTAAACTGTTTAAGAAGAATTGCTCTAGGATCAGATATGGCGTAAACTGCATGTCCAATACCGTAAATAAGACCTGACTTATCGTACAGTCTCTTATCAAGTATACCACGAAGATATTTCTTGATTTCTTCATCGTCATTCCAATCATTAACAGCTTCCTTCATGTTGTCAAACATACGCTTAACCTTTACGTTAGCACCACCATGTCTAGGACCTTTTAAAGAACCAAGAGAAGCAGCAATGGCTGAATATGTATCAGTACCTGATGAAGATACAACGTGAGTAGTGAAAGTAGAGTTGTTACCACCACCATGCTCAGCGTGTAATACTAAAGCTAAATCTAATATTTTGGCTTCCAGTTTTGTGTATGTACTGTTTGGTCTAAGCAGTCTTAAAATATTTTCAGCTGTCGAAAGATTTGGATCCGGATTAATAATATGCAAGTCATCACCATAATGATAATGTCTCATTGCGTGATAACTGTAAACAGATATTAATGGAACTCTTGAAATAAGACTGATACACTGTCTTACAACATTTGGTATGGATGTGTCATCGGGATTGTCATCCCATGAATAAAGAGATAAAACACATCTTGCCAATTGGTTCATCATATCTGAACTTGGTGCTTTCATTATAATATCTCTAACAAAAGTAGCAGGCAATGTTCTGTATTCTGCAATTACTTTATTAAAATTTTCTAATCTGCGGGCTGTTGGTAATTCGCCAAATAAAAGAAGATATGTAACTTCTTCAAATCCAAAACGGTCTTCTTTAATAAAACCATTAACAATATCATTTATATCAATTCCACGATAAAACAATCTACCTTCACAAGGAACAGATTTACCATCGACAATATCAAATGAGTGAACATCACCGATTTCTGTTAGCCCTGTAAGAACACCCTGACCACCTTTTTCACGAAGACCACTTTTTACGTTGTATTTGTCATATAAAGCAGGGTCAATACATGAATTAGTTATGCATCGGTCAGCATATTTGTTTATTTGTGGCATTAATTTTTCTTCGTCTACATGTTTACGAATATTTGGCATAAAATGTGCCTCCTCTCTGTAACAATAAAATATGTAATTATGTAAAAATTAATAAAAGTAATTAATCTGCTAAATAAAATTAAATGGCAGGTTAATTAAATAAATAAACTGTAATGAGATTTGTACTTTCACAGTTTAACACTTTAATTAAGTATTTTACCATAAAATAGAATTTTTCTCAATGAGTGTTAAAAATATAGATTATTTCTTCATATTCTTATTTTTATGTGGTAGAATATGTAGGAATATGGAGTTATATACCCTAATATAAATGATTATGCAGAATCAAGAGACGAAATCTTTTGAGAATGTAATTATTTTAATTAAAAAAATTAGAACAAAAGAGGCAAAAAATGGATATTTTTGACTATGCAAGAAATATAAATAGTGAAAAGGAATCGCCTTTGGCAAGTAGACTTAGACCAACAACTTTAGAGGAAGTAGTTGGTCAGGAACATATAATAGGCAAAGGCAAATTATTATATAGAGCAATTAAAGCCGACAAAATAAGTTCGGTTATTTTTTATGGTCCTCCGGGAACGGGAAAAACTACATTGGCGAAAGTAATTGCCAATACTACAAGTGCAGAGTTTACGCAACTTAATGCAACAGTAGCAGGTAAAAAAGACATGGAAGAAGTTGTTGAAAAAGCCAAAAACAACATGGCTATGAGTGGTAAGAAAACAATTCTTTTTGTAGATGAGATTCACAGATTTAATAAGGGACAGCAGGATTATTTGTTACCTTTTGTAGAAGATGGAACGGTAATCTTAATAGGTGCAACAACTGAAAATCCATATTTTGAAGTAAACACAGCTTTAATATCAAGATCAATTATTTTTGAACTACAACCACTTACGGCAGAAAATATTAAAACCCTGATATACAGAGCTGTTAATGATGCAGAAAAAGGTATGGGTGTATATAATGCGGTTATTGATGAGGAGGCGGTAGACTTCTTAGCAGAACTTTCAAACGGTGATGCAAGAACTGCCCTTAATGCAGTAGAACTGGGAGTTTTAACAACGGATCCAGGTGAAGACGGAAAGATTCACATAACCCTACAGGTGGCAGAACAGTGTATTCAAAAAAGAGCCCTTAGATATGACAAAGGTGGAGATAATCATTACGATACTATTTCTGCATTTATAAAAAGTATGCGAGGTTCTGATCCTGACGCAGCAGTGTATTATTTGGCAAAAATGCTTTATGCAGGAGAAAGTGTTGATTTTATAGCAAGAAGAATTATGATTTGTGCTGCCGAAGATGTAGGACTTGCGAATCCACAGGCATTAGTTGTAGCAACATCTGCGGCTGATGCAGTTCACAGAGTGGGTATGCCTGAAGCGCAGATTATTTTATCAGAAGCTGTTATTTACGTGGCAACTTCTCCAAAAAGCAATGGGGCATGCAATGCAATTTTTAGTGCCATGTCTACTGTTAAGAATACAACAACAGAGAAGGTACCAACTCATTTAATGGATGCTCATTACAAAGGGTCGGCTAAACTTGGACATGGAATAGGTTATAAATATGCTCACGATTATCCAAATCATTATGTGGACCAGCAGTATTTACCTGATGGTCTTGTAGGAACGAAGTTTTATGAGCCCGGTGATTTAGGATACGAGCAGGAAGTAAAAGAGTATTTTAAGTTAATAGGAAAATAATTTTTGAGGTAATTTAATTGAAAGTATTAATGGAAAGACTTGCATCAGGTAATGTTTCATACGAAATTGCTGATGCTTTAATATCTGAAAATAAAATAACTGTTGAACTGGATGCTGATGAAACTATTGAAGGTGACATTGCAATTGTTGGAAAAAACTCAATGGACATAAAAGGGATTGCGTATTCTTCAGACAGCCATTTTGTGTTTAGATACAATCAGTTTAACGGTATAAAAAATAGATTACATTATATTATAAATGGGAAAAATCTTGTACCAAACAAAGTGTGTATAGGAAAAATAAACATAATAACAACAGCAGGTGAATTTGAGATACCTTTTGAAATAAAAGTAAAAGAAAGGGAAATTGTTACAGAAATAGGAGTGCTAAAAACACTTGAGGACTTTGTGGAATACGTTAGAACTAATTATGACGAAGCCTTGATTTTGTTTATTTCAAAGGATTTTTCTGAATATTTCTTAAAGGGTGATAATCATGGTATAGCTCTCTATAAGCAGTTAATGAGAAACGCAAATAGAGATGTTGCCTTAGAAGAATTCATGGTTGCAATGGGCTTAAAAGAACCTGTAAAAATATCATTAAAAAGTGAAACAAAAGAATATGAGAATTTAACAGACAATTATGGTGACACATTAATTATTACAAGAAACACATGGGGCTATGCCGAAATTGATGTGGAATTAGAGGGAGAGTTTTTCTATAACTGTAAGGAAAGAATTACAAGTGAACAGTTTAACGGAAAGACAATGGAATATTCTTACTATTTAAACACTGCAAAGCTTCATTGTGGCATGAATGAAGGAAAGATTATTTTTAAAACAGCAGGTGGAAAAGAAGAATACAAGGTTGTTGTAAAGAATCCAAAAAATGACAACAGTGATTATATAAAGCTAAGAACAACAGACGGTTTCTTAATAAAGAATTATTTGAAATTTAGAACAGGTAACATAACAGGCAGAAAGTGGATTGATGATGCGGCAGATATTGCTGAACAGAGATTAACTGTAGATAACAGTGATATTACAGGTAATCTGTTAAAGGCGCAGGTGGCTATTCTTAATAACAACAAAGAACTTGCCAAGTTAGCATTAGATAAGTCAGCTAAATATATTCAAGACAGCAATCCTAAAAATGTAATTGCCTACTGTTATTATTTATATCTGGCAGCTTTGTACAAGAACGAATATGACTTTACAAATGAAGCTAAGAAAAAAATAGAACAGTATTATGAGGGTGGTCACGATAACTGGCAGATACTTTGGATTTTATTTAATATGGACAGCAGATATGACGAAAATCCAAGTCTTAAATACACATTAATTAAAAGAATGTTTAATAAAGGCTGTACAAGTCCTGTTATGTATTATGAAGCTGCTAAAATCATTAATAAGCAGCCTGAACTTCTTCGTGTAATGAACAGATTTGAAATTCAGGTTTTAAACTTTGCAGGAAAATATTCAATGGTAAAAGTAGAGCTTGCAAAGCAGGCAGCTGACCTTATGAATAGCGAGAGAAGTTTTAAGCCGTTATATATTGATATTTTAAGCAGAATTTATAAAGAAACTAAGGACAATGAAGTTTTAACTTCAATATGCAGTGAAATAATTAACAGCGGAAAAATCAGTAATGAATATTTTAAGTGGTTAAGAGAAGGTGTAAGAAAAGAATTAAAAATTACTAACCTTTATGAATACTACATATATTCAATAGACACTAACAGTTATGAACCACTGGAGAAAACAGCCTACAAATATTTTTCTTATGGTACAGATACATTGGTTTATAACAAGGATTATTTTTATGCCAATATGCTTGAAAACTTAGGAAAAAATGATGAACTATATCCTAAGTACAAAGCCGGCTTGGAGAAATATGTAACAGAACAGTTGCTTAAAGGAAACAACAATATACATTTAAAGAAAATATATTCCTATATATTAGATGATGAATTTTTAGATGGTAACTTAGATGAATATATGCCTGGAATTATGAACACTTATAGAATGAAGGTTAATAATCAGGATATAACAAATGTCATTGTTTCCCACAAAGAAGTGGAAAGTATACAGAGCATGCCATTAACAGATGGTGAAGCGTATATTACATTGTATACAAAAGAGCCGGTAATTGTTTTCATTAATCATAGTGGAAAAGTATTAGCAGATGTAGATTATACCATGGAAAAAATGGAGGTTATGGCACCACTTACAAAGACAGGCAATAATCTAATGACAATGCTATGTCAGTTAGAAGATGTTATGGATTCTCCTGAAAAATATGTAGGGCAGGTTGTACAGCTTAAAGAAATAGAAGAATCTGACACATTAACAGTTGAGTTTAAAAATTACTTAAAAGAGTTTATTGTTGACTATTATTACAAGGAATTTGATAAAGGACAGTTTGATGACTATATACTTGAGTTTGACATGGAAGAGTTGTCAATGGCATCAAGAAACAAGTTACTTGAAATTCTAATTAAAAAAGAACTTTGGGAAAAGGTTATGCCATATTTAGATAAGTATGGTTATTTGTCAATTAACGAAGGTCTTTTAGAAAAAGTCTGCAGGCATTATGTTGCAGAACAACACTACAGTGAAAATGAATTATTAACAGAAATCTGTGGTTATGTATTTGAGAAAGGCTGTACGGATGAGGCTGTTCTTAAATACATGGCTAAATACTATAATTCAGGAACAGAGAATTTGTACAAACTTTATACTCAAATGAAAGCAATGAATATAACAGACAATGAATTTGTAGAAAAATTACTTGTATATGTTATTTTTGAAGGACAGGTTAATGACAGATTATATGAATTGTATAAAGAGTATATAAAAGGCGTAACAAGAACAGTAATAAGAAAAGCATTTTACAGTTATGTAACATACAATTATTTTGTTAAAAAAATCCAATGTCCGGATAGTGTTTGGGAGATTTTGGAACAGGAATATTTTAACGGGTTGGCAACACCTGTTATTGTTAAAATAGCTTTTGTGGAAAAAATGTCCTCAAAGACTAATATTACTGAAAGACAAATTAAAATTTGTGAAGGATTAATAAAGAGTCTTGTTAAGGATAAGATTATTTTTCAGTTTTATAAAAAGTTTAACAGATGGTTTAAAATACCATTTGACTTAATAGACAAAACAATAATTGATTATAGAACTAATCCAAAACACAGAGTTAATATTGTTTATACAATTAACAAAAACGGTGATGAACAGGTAGAAAATACTGAAGAAATGAATAGCATTTATCCGGGGATTTTTACAAAGAATATCATTATGTTCTATGGGGAAAAAATTACTTACAAGATTTTGGAATATTCTGATGAGTATCCTTATGGAAAAGAAGTTGCAACTGACTCAATATGTATTAGTGAGAAAAATACATACAATGATGAAAGTAGATTTGGAATGATTAACAGTATGATGATATGCCGAAAAATTGGAAGAGAAGACGCAGCAAGAGAAATGATGCAGTCTTATCAATTGTGTAAGGAAGCAGGTAGAGAAATCTTCAAATTACTATAAATTATTGTAGAAAACACAGAAATATATTTGAGACACAAAAACAAGGGAGGAATGAAAGTTGGCAAAAGAAATAATTTTAGGAATTGATTTTTCAAGAGATTATTCACAACTATCATATTTAGATGATACAGGAAAACCAAAGTCGGTTAGTATAGGAACAGAAAGTAACTATCTTATACCAACTGCGGTTTGTTTTAACAGTGAACTAAAAGAGTGGTCTGCAGGAGATGAGGCAATAAACAAAAGCCACAGTGAAAACAGCAGACTGATTAAGGAACTACCTTTATTATTTAATGAGGATACAGAAGAAGATGTAGGGAAAATAATGACGGTTTTCTTTGCATATTTATTGAAACTTGCAGTTAATCAATGTAATGGAAGACTTATAAAAAATATTTTAGTAACTGTTGAGGAAGTTAATCAAAATGTACTAAAAGGCATAAAAGAAGTTTTGACTGACCTAGGTTACCAGGAAGATGATATCAGAGTAATAAGTCATTCAGAAAGTTTTGTTTATTATACACTTAATCAGAATAAAGATATTTGGATTAACAAAGTTCTGTTTTTGGAGTTAAACGAATACGAATTTGCCTGCAGACGTTTAGAGGTTGTAAGAGGTCGTGAACCACATGTTGCCGATGTGAAAGTAGAAGATTTAAGCAATCTTTTTGACTTGGAAATGGCAAAAAAAGACATTCATTCATGTGATAGAATTTTGGCAGATTACATGGATGAGTTATTAAAGAAACATGTAGTTTCAGGAATTTATTTGTCAGGTGCTGGTTTTTATCTTGATGGCTGGCAGAAGACTCTTCAGACAATCTGCAGAAACAGAAGAGTATTCAAAGGTAATAATTTAATTGTAAAAGGTGCGGCATACGGAGCAAAAGAATGTTTCCTGCCACCTACTCTTGATAAATATCTTATTTCATGTAAAGGAAGAACAAGAGTAAAGATAACAATGGCTGTAGAATACAAAGGTAAGGACAGTAACATAACCTTATCAAACATTGGAGATTACTGGTATGATGCAACATCGAAAATGGAATGCATTATGGAAAAGCCAACAAAAGCAGTTTTTGAAATTCAGGATTTAATTAATCATTCTAACGATACATTCAAAATTGACTTAAGGGATTTTCCTGAAAGAGAGCCCAACACCACAAGAATAGAAGTTGATTTCAGATATGTGGAAGAAAACAAATTTGAAATAACAATAAAAGATTTAGGCTTCGGTGACTTTTTTGAAAGTTCAGGTATGACTGTCACAAGAGAAGTGACTTTACAGTAAATCATGGAAAGGCAAGGTACAAAACGTGAACTATATTAGATTATGTACAACTCATTGTGATAAACCTTTTTACATAAAAGAAGTAAATAAAAATATTTATTCAATTGAGGAATTAAGTTATTATCTGTACAATTATCTGTATTTAATTGATGACAAATTTTTCAGTGATGAGTTAATAGATTACATCGACAAGGATTTAAAGCAGCATAATATTGCAGCAGGCATCAAACAGATAATTGCTAATGAAGGTGAAATTGGTGAGAAGATTGCTTATGTTATAAAAAACTCAGAGTATTTTACAGATAAAATGGCTGAAAAGCTGGGTAATCATTTAGAGGCTCTTTGCTCAAAAACAGCAGCAGAAAGATGGAAGGCAAAAGCTGACATTCTAATGGATACTGAAAAATATAACATGGCAATAACTTATTATAACAACATATTAAGTAAGGCAATTAACAATGATTTGCCAGAGAGATTTTATGGTGATGTGTACAACAACTTAGGTGTTGCCTATGCAAGACTTTTTGAGTATGAACAGGCAGCAGCAGCTTTTAGAAGTGCTTACAGATTAAACAAAACCAACGAATCTTTAGAATCAATTATTATGTGTGATCTTATTACAGATAACGACAAAAGATTGAAAATAGACCAAAACAAATATTCAGTAACTGACACTGTTGTAAACAGACTTCGTTCCGAACTTATAAAAATGAAAGTAGAAATTCAGTCAGATTGGGATAAGGAAAAAGAAGAAGATTTTATAAGAAAATGTCAGAAAGAATATATTGTAGAAATTAATAGTTAAAATAAATATCCGGTAATTATAATTGCAGTATTGCTTGCAATAAGTCTTGCTTTATCAATAATTATCGAATTGATGAAAAAGTATTTGGGATATAATAAAATGACTGATAAAATCAGAGAAAAAGTTGACAAACATAAATAAAATTTATATTATATTTCTATATGTCAAATGCGATGATGAAAAGGAGTAGCAAATAACCTTTGACAGAGAGAAGGGAATGGTGGAAGCCCTTTAGAGAAGTGTTTGTGAAGGTAGTTTCTAAGCAGTTGTGGTGAGAAAGAGTTTATTAGCCACAATCGGTTCGTCTCCGTTATAGGATAAGAGAAGAGATAAATGAAGGTGGTACCGCGAATTTATTCGCCCTTTAGTGCTACCATTGGAATACAGAAGAAAAAGAGTAGCGTTGCTGCTCTTTTTTCTTATATGTGTACTAATTGACAAAAATAGACACACATTGCCACCAGCCGAAGGCAGGGCAAAGTTACAGGAGGAAAAAATGAAGGAAATTGAGAAGAATTACAATCCCGCAGAGATTGAAGACAGACTTTATGAGAAGTGGCAGGAGAAGAAATACTTCCATGCAGAAGTAGACAGAAGTAAGAAACCATTTACTATTGTTATGCCACCTCCAAATATTACAGGACAGCTCCACATGGGACATGCCCTTGATAATACAATGCAGGATATTTTAATTAGATTTAAAAGAATGCAGGGCTATGAAGCTTTATGGCTTCCTGGAACTGACCATGCATCAATTGCTACAGAAGCAAAGATTGTAGAAAAGATGCGTGAAGAAGGCGTAAAAAAAGAAGATATTGGAAGAGAAGCTTTTCTTGACAGAGCATGGGAATGGAAGAAACAGTATGGTGGACGTATTGTTTCACAGCTTAAGAAGATTGGTTCTTCATGTGACTGGGACAGAGAAAGATTCACAATGGATGAAGGCTGCTCAAAGGCCGTAAAAGAAGTATTTGTTAATTTATATAATAAGAAACAGATTTATCGTGGTGAAAGAATCATCAACTGGTGTCCACACTGCTTAACATCAATTTCTGATGCAGAAGTAGAATATGAAGATCAGGCTGGTAAGTTCTGGCATTTAAGATATCCTTTAACAGATGGTTCAGGCTATATTCAGCTTGCTACAACAAGACCTGAAACATTACTTGGTGATACAGCAGTAGCAGTAAACCCAAATGATGACAGATATAAAGATTTAGTAGGAAAGACTCTTACACTTCCTTTAGTTGGAAGAGAAATTCCTATTATTGCTGATGACTATGTAGGTATTGATTTTGGTACAGGTGTAGTTAAGATTACACCAGCCCATGACCCTAACGATTTTGAAGTTGGACTTCGTCATAACTTACCTGTCATTAATGTATTAACAGATGATGCTAAGATTGTTGATGATTATCCAAAGTACGCAGGTATGGACAGGTATGAAGCAAGAAAAGCAATTGTTGAAGACTTAGACAAAGAAGGCTTCCTTGTTAAGATTGAAGACCATGAACACAACGTTGGTACATGCTACAGATGTCATACAACTATTGAACCTAGAGTATCAAAACAGTGGTTTGTAAAAATGGACGAACTTGCAAAACCTGCAATTGACGCTGTTAAGAATGGCGATACAAAATTTGTACCACCACACTTTGACAAAACATATTTCCACTGGCTTGAAAATATTCGTGACTGGTGTATTTCGCGTCAGTTATGGTGGGGACACAGAATTCCTGCGTTCTACTGTGATGACTGTGGAGAAATGGTTGTAACAAAAGAAGACCATGCTACATGTCCATGCTGTGGTAAAGAAATGAGACAGGACCCTGATACACTTGATACATGGTTCTCATCAGCATTGTGGCCATTTAGTACACTTGGTTGGCCTGACAAGACAGAAGAGTTAGATTATTTCTATCCTACAAATGTTTTAGTAACAGGATATGATATTATTTTCTTCTGGGTAATCAGAATGATGTTCTCAGGACTTGAACATATGGGAGAAGTTCCTTTTAATACAGTATTAATACATGGTTTGGTTCGTGATTCTCAGGGACGTAAAATGAGTAAGTCTCTTGGAAACGGTATTGATCCACTTGAAGTAATTGATAAATACGGTGCAGATGCATTAAGATTTACACTTATTACAGGTAATGCACCAGGTAACGACATGAGATTCTACTGGGAAAGAGTAGAAGCATCAAGAAACTTTGCTAACAAAGTATGGAATGCTTCAAGATTTATTCAGATGAATCTTCCTGAAGAAAATATTGATTTAAGTAAGAAACCTGAAAATCTTACAGATGCAGATAAGTGGATTTTATCAAAAGTTAACACTTTAGCCAAAGATGTGACAGAAAATCTTGATAAATTTGAACTTGGTATAGCAGCCGACAAAATTTACAACTTTATTTGGGAAGAATTTTGTGACTGGTATATTGAAATGGTTAAGCCAAGATTGTACAATGATAGCGATGATACAAAACAGGCTGCATTATGGACACTTAAGAAAGTATTAATTGATTCATTAAAACTTTTACATCCATATATGCCATTTGTTACAGAAGAAATATTCTGTACAATTCAGGACGAAGAAGAATCAATCATGATTTCAGCATGGCCTGAATATACAGAAGAAAATACTTTTGCAAAAGAAGAAGCTGCAGTTGAAACAATCAAGGAAGCTGTACGTTCAATTAGAAATATCAGATCAGAAATGAATGTTGCACCTAGCAAGAAAGCAAAAGTATTTGTTGTATCAGATGATGCTAACATAAGAGAAATTTTTGAGAAGGGTAATGTTTTCTTTGCAACACTTGGATATGCAAGTCAGGTAATTATACAGGAAGACAAGACAGGTATTGAAGATGATGCAGTATCAGTTGTTATTCCTAAGGCAACAATTTACATGCCATTTGCTGAACTTGTAGATATTGAAAAAGAAAAGGAACGTCTTGAAAAAGAAGTAACAAGACTTGAAAAGGAACTAGCACGTGTTAATGGAATGCTTTCAAATCCTAACTTTGTAAGTAAGGCTCCTGAAAAGAAGATTAACGAAGAAAAGGAAAAGAAAGCTAAATACCAGCAGATGATGGAACAGGTTAAAGAGCAGTTATTAAGATTATCTTAATGACTATAACCTAAGGAGGTTATTATGATTAATTTTGATGAGGAAATAAAGAAATTTCATCCTAGTCTTGAAATAGAAGAGGCAGAAGATGCCATATATAACAATAATATTTCAGACATAACAGATGTTATGATACAGATGATTAACGAGTTAAAATCAGAAGAATAACAGTGAAGGATGGAAAAATAAATGATTTGCTACAATTGTGGAAATGTACTTACCAACAGTGACTACTGTAGTCATTGTGGTATGGATGTTAGTGTATACAAAAGAATAGTAAGATTGTCTAACACATATTACAATGCCGGTCTGACAAAAGCAAGAAACAGAGACTTATCCGGTGCTGCTGATACACTTAGACGATGTGTAAAATTAAATAAGCGAAACATTGATGCCAGAAACCTGCTTGGGCTTGTTTATTTTGAAATGGGTGAAACTGTACAGGCATTCTCAGAATGGGTTATGAGTACAAATATACAGCCAAATAACAATCCGGCAGATAAATATCTTCTTGCAATCCAGCAGGAAAAAGGCAAGGTAGATGAGTTAAACCATACAATTAAGAAGTTTAACGTGGCTTTAGACTATGCCAGAAACGGCACAGATGATATGGCTATAATACAGCTTAAAAAGGTTCTTAATCAGAATCCTAACTTTATTAAGGCATATCAGTTACTGACTCTTTTATATACAAAGAATGGTCAATATGAAAGAGCCAAAAGAACAATAAAGAAATCTATGAAAATAGATAAATGTAATCCCTTAAGTATCAGATATTTACGTGAAATAAATGAATACATTGAGGATGAAAAGAAAAATGATCCTGATAAGAGAATGGAGAGAAGAAGAAGTTTAAGAGGTGTTATGGTGGACAGACCATATTTAAGTGGTAATGACACAATAATGCCAAAGGAAAACTTCAAGGATGCATTAACAGGTGCCCAGAGCATTATGTATGTAATCGTTGGTATCTTATTAGGAGCAGCCCTAGTTTACTTTATAGTTACACCTGCAAGAATATCCAGTGTAACAAGTAAGGTAAATGACACAAAGGTTGAATATAATCAGAAGATTGCAATAAAGAATTCAACAATATCTGAGTTACAGAATCAGGTTGAAACTCTTAAGTCAGACAAGAAGAAGTTGAAAACAAGTCTTGCACAGTATACAGGCACAGGAAATACAATTAGTTCAAACTATAGTAACCTGTTAGAAGCTGTTCAGTATTTTATTGCAAAAGATTATACAAAGAGTGCCACAGCTTTAGAAAATGTAGACAGCAAGATGAAGATGGATTCAGAATCATTTACATCTGTTTATAATACTTTAAACAGCAATTTGTCATCTAAAGTGGAACAGTTAGCATTCAATGCAGGTATGGATGCCTATGAAAGTGCTAACTATAATGAGGCAATAAAACAGTTTACAAAAGCTCTTGACGCCAACTCTGAAAATGATGAGGCTATGTACTACTTAGGATATTCTTATAGAAGAAAAGGTGATTCTAAAAATGCTAAAAAGTGGTTCAAGGAAATTGTTGATAAGCATCAGGATTCAGATTTTTATTCAAGAGCACAGAATCTGTTAAATGACAGTGGAACAGAATAAATTAATATTAATTTACTAAAGAGAAGAACAAAAAAGTTCTTCTCTTTTTCTTTTGCAAAACAGTATTCTAAAGAATACTTTATTAATAAAAAATAAGGAGGACAGTATGGAAGTTTTATATGAAGTGAGAGGAGACAATTTGTTTATTTATTTACCGGAGGAGTTGGATCATCATAATGCCAAAATAATAACAGAACAGTCAGACTGGTACATAATATCAAACCAGATAAAAAATATTGTATTTAATTTTTCTAATACGAATTTTATGGACAGTTCAGGTGTTGGCGTAATTATGGGCAGATACAAGCTTATAAAGCCAAGAGGGGGCAATGTTACGGTAACTAACATAAACAAGGCAATTGACAGAATTTTAACGATTTCAGGGCTATATAAAATCGTAAGTAAGACTGAGACATCAAGTTTAGCACAATTATAGGAGGTTAAGATGGAAAATAATATGAGTATGGTGTTTGATGCAAAATCAGAAAATGAAGGATTGGCAAGAATGGTAATAGCAGCTTTTATTACGGAACTTGATCCTACAATTGAAGAGTTAAATGACGTCAAAACAGCAGTTTCCGAAGCTGTGACAAACTCAATAATTCATGGTTATAACGGCACAGAGGGAAAAGTGTACATGGATTGCAGTTTGGATATGGAAGAAAATGAAAATCATGGCACATTAAAAATAACTGTAAAAGATAAGGGCGTTGGCATCGAAAATGTAGAGAAGGCTAAAGAACCGCTTTTTACAACTAAACCGGAACTTGAGCGTTCCGGTATGGGATTTATGTTTATGGAAATGTTTATGGATGATTTATATGTGGAATCAAAATTACATAATGGAACAACTGTGTGCATGACTAAGAAAATAAAAAATAATAGAAAATAAGATAGAGGGAGTATGGATACAATAAATCTAATAAAACAAGCTCACATGGGAGACAAAAATTCCAGAGATCAGATTCTCATTGAAAATACTCCGCTAATATGGAGTATTGTGAAAAGATTTCTTGGGAGAGGCTACGAAGGAGAGGATTTATTTCAGATAGGGTGTATTGGTATGTTAAAGGCAATTGACAGATTTGACTTAAGTCTTAATTTGTCTTTTTCAACTTATGCAGTACCTTTAATTACAGGAGAAATCAGAAGATTTTTAAGGGATGACGGAATTATAAAAATAAGTCGGACAATAAAAGAAAATCAAAACAAAATCCTGCTGGAAAAAGGACAAATTGAAGAAAAAGAAAACAGAGAGCCTACAATAGAGGAACTCTCTGTTAAATGCGATATATCAAAAGAAGACGTAGTTATTGCTTTAAATGCAATGGGCGCTGTTCAATCCATAGACAAAGAAATTGCTTATGGAAACAGTGAGAAAAAAATAACCTTAGGGGAAAAAATAGAAGATAAGACACAGAGTCAGGAAAAAGTAATTAATAAACTGTTTGTAAAACAAATATTAGAAACGTTAGAGGAAAAAGAGAAAACAATAATTGTTTTAAGATATTTTAAAAATAAAACACAGTCGGAAATTGCTAGTAAGCTGGGACTGACTCAGGTTCAGATTTCCAGATTAGAAAAGAAAATTCTAAAAAAATTAAGAGCACAAGTAAATTTTTAAAAAAATGGAATATTCCACAACTTACTGGAGATAATGTTATAAAACAATTAACTAACAATTTCTATAAGTTTTGGTTAATGAAAGAAATTGAGGAACATTGATTTATTTTTAGTAAGAGGTGGAATATGAAATTTGTAAAAATTATTTTAATAGTAGCAGTTGCTTTGACCATGGCATTGGGAGGCATTTATTTAATGTCGGAAAAAAAGGAAACAACAGAAATTAAGGCGGCAGTTTTAATTTAAAAATGAGTGATACATTATATATCAAAATGGATCAATGTGTGGAAGTAACTAAAAGTTACGTGACAATAGGTGACCTTGGAAAATTAGAGTGCAAAAATAAAACAGTTGTAAACAGACTAAAACCAATCAAACTTCTAAATGACAATTCTAATGGTAAAAAACGATATATTGTTTCGATTATGAAGATATTTGAAATAGTAGATAAAGAATTTGAAAATGTAGATGTACAAAGCATAGGAGAAACAGACTGTATAATTGAATTTAAAAAAGCAAACAGTGATAATAAAGCCTTTGAAATCTTAAAAGTCATAGGTATATGTATAATATTATTTTTTGGTGCAGGCTTTTCCATTATGTCTTTTAACAACGATATTACCATCGGAGCAATGTTTGAAAAAATATGCAAGCTGGTTGCCGGCAGCAAAAATACAGGTAAGACTGTTATGGAAGTATCGTATTCCATTGGCTTAGCAGTTGGAATACTTGTATTTTATAATCATTTCGGACCTAAAAAACTCTCAAAAGATCCTACACCTATTGAGGTAGAAATGAGAAAATATGAAACTGAAATCAATCAGGCATTAATTGACGGTCATAACAGACAGGACGGAAAAATGGATGTTAAATAATAGCTATAAGATTAACATTTAAACAACTATTAAAAGGAAAGATTATGATATTAAAATATATAATTTTAGCACTAATTGCTTTTGGCGGTGGAGCAGTCATTTCCGGAGCTGTCTTTGCGTTAATTACATCAACAGGTGTAGTTACAAGGATGGCTGACACTTCAAGAACTGCAAAGCATGTTAGAGCGTATGAAAGTGCAATTGTTTTTGGCGGTGCATGGTGGAATTTATTTTGGACATTCTCAATAAGTCTACCTTTTGCTCATAATATAGCACAGGGATTCCAACTGATAATGGGGCTGACACAGGGAATCTTTGTTGGTTGCCTCGCAGTTTCATTGGCAGAAGCACTTAACGGAACAGCAATTTTTTCAAGAAGAGTAAAACTGAAATACGGTTTAAACTTTATAATTTTGTCAGTGGCTTTGGGAAAAATGATGGCATCGTTAATACAGTTTGCAAACGACATGGCAAAAAAATAACAGCAAGATAAATAATATAAGCTAAGAAAGACTAACATAAGCAAGATAATTTTGGATAGAAGAGGATAATATAAAAAAGGCAATTTAAGATTGGAAAGGATAATTTATGGCTAGTGAAGAAAAGAAAAAAGCCTACAATGAATATGTAGAAAGAATAACTCCTAATAATAATTTGTTTAAGGATATGTGGAATGCATTCTGGATTGGAGGTTTAATATGTTTAATGGGACAGGTTATAAATGAAATTTTTATGAATTTCGGTATGGGAAAAGAGAATGCAGCAGCTTTTACAACGTTGGTTCTAATATTAGAAAGTGTTATTTTAACAGGAATTGGTCTATATCCTAAAATTGCAAAAGTAGGCGGGGCCGGCTGTCTTGTACCTATTACGGGATTTGCCAATGGTGTAGCTTCACCGGCAATTGAATTTCAGGCAGAAGGGCAGGTTTTCGGTGTAGGTGCCAAAATTTTTACCATTGCAGGACCTGTAATACTATATGGGATTTTTAGCAGTTGGCTTGCAGGAATTGTATATTGGATATTAAAATTACTGAATGTAATATAGTGGAATAATTAGAATATAAAATTATTAAATTATATGTTAGACAAGTTTTTAGTTTTAAATTATTGAGCATTTTTTAGATAGTGACAAATATCAAGCGAAAAAATAGTGGAAAAAAGAGATAGTGAAAAAAACGAAATAATTTGTAACATTTTTATATTTGCCAATTGTAGAACCTTTATGTATTATAAAAAAAGCAGTAATAAATTAACGAAAGTAATACAGGAAAAGGGGAACAATGGAATTATCAAAAGAAAAGAAAAAGTATCTTACATTGTTGGCTGAAAAATATCCAACAAAAGAACATGTATCAAGAGAGATTATTAACTTAAAGGCAATCCTAAATTTGCCAAAAGGAACAGAGCATTTTATGAGCGACATACATGGTGAGTATGAAGCTTTTTATCATATTTTAAATAATTGTTCCGGGGTAATTAGAGAAAAAGTTCAAATGGTTTTTAAGGATACATTAAGTACAAAAGAACAACAGGATTTATGTACTTTGATTTATTATCCCAAAGAGAAATTAAAACTTTTGAAAAAGCAGGACGTCATTAATGATGACTGGTATACAATGACGCTTAGAAATCTTATAAAACTGGCAGGTTTTCTTTCATCAAAATATACCCGTTCCAAAGTTAGAAAAGCAATGCCTGAAGAGTACGCTTATATTATAGACGAGTTACTTCATGCACAGCCTGATGAAGACAATAATCAATTAGTTTATCATCAGAAAATCATTGAAACAATTATAGGAATTGACAGTGCAGAAGACTTTATTATTGAGCTTACTTCTTTAATTAAAAGACTGGCTGTGGACAGACTACATATTGTTGGCGACATTTTTGACAGAGGTGAGAGGGCAGACGAAATAATTGATATGTTAATGAAATATCATACACTGGATATTGAATGGGGCAATCACGATATTTTGTGGATGGGGGCTGCAGCAGGTTCGGAAGCCTGTATTGCAAATGTTGTAAGAAATAATATTAAATATCAGAACATGTCTGTATTGGAAAACGGATACGGAATAAGTTTAAGAAGACTTCTTTTATTTGCCCAGGAAACATATCCGCATATGGAATTGTCAGATGCAGTTTACTATTCAATTACGGTGATTTTGCTTAAATTAGAAGGGCAGATTATAAAAAGACATCCTGAATATAACATGGATGACAGACTGCTTTTACATAAAATTAATAAAGAAAAGAATATAGTTGAAATAAATGGAAATGAATATGAAATAAAAGGCGAACTTTTTCCAACAGTTACAAAAGAGAATCCATACGAACTTTCTATTGGAGAAGAAGATGTTGTGAACGAATTGAAATTCTCATTTTTAAATAGTAACAGATTAAAAGAGCATGTGGAATTTTTGTATTCAAAAGGGGCAATATATGTTTGTTGTAATAACAATCTTTTATTCCATGGCTGTATTCCTTTAGATAAAGATGGAAACTTCCAGATAGTTGAGTTTGATGGCAAACTGTATAAGGGCAAAAAACTTTTAGACTATGCAGATACCGTTGCAAGAAAGGCATATTTTGGCAAGCATAATCAAAATAATTTGGATTTTATGTGGTATCTTTGGAGTGGAAAAAAATCACCTTTATGTGGTCGAAACATAAAAACTTTTGAGCGAACATTTCTAGATAATGAAGAGTTGGCTTTTGAGGAGAAGGATCCTTACTATAGTTATTATGAAGAAGAAAAAACAGCAGGTATGATTCTAATTGAGTTTGGTCTGTTTTCTCCATTATCACATATAATTAACGGTCATACACCAATTAAGGTGGGACAGGGTGAGACACCGCTAAAAGCAAATGGCAAGGTTATAGTTATTGATGGAGGTTTCTGTAAGGCTTATCAGAAAACCACAGGAATAGCAGGGTACACATTGATTTATAATTCCCATGGTATGAGAATTAAGGCACACCAGCCTTTTGAGTCAATAGAGAAAGTGCTAAATGAAAACAAGGACATAGAGTCAAGCTCTGATTCCTTTGAAACGGAACCTTATAGAGTGATGGTTGAAAACACAGATGATGGAAAAGAAATCACTGAAAATATTAAGGATTTAGAAATGCTCCTAATGGCATATAGAGAAGGAATAATTATATAAACAGAAATAAATAACGGTTTATAACCAATCTACAAGCAATCTATAAGCAATCTGAGTTAACAGACTTAATTACAGATTTTAAAAAGAACAGTAACATAAAAGAGTAGTAACAAAACAATAATAATAACAAAAAAGAGATGTTATCATATCATTATCAATGTGTTGACAGCATCTCTTTTTTATGTGAAAAATTATATTATTTTCTATATTTCCATCACTTTGCTTAAAGGAAATGATGAAGTAGTTTTATATTTATTAAATAGTTAAATAATTACATTTAAGCATTTTTTACTGAATCAAATTCATCAATAATTTCCTGTTCAGGTGCCTTTGTAAGTAAACTTATAACAATAATGAATACGCAGGCAATAATAAATGCAGGAAGTAATTCATAAATATCCCAGGCACCGCCTAATGGTCGAACGACAAATTTCCAAATAAATACCATTGCACCGCCGGCTACCATACCTGAAATAGCACCGTATTTGTTTGAACGTTTCCAGAATAAGGCAAATAACATTACAGGTCCAAAGGTTGAACCAAAACCTGCCCAGGCAAAAGAAACAATCTGGAATACTGAGCTGTCAGGATTTGATGCTAAGAATATGGCAACAATTGCAATACCAATAACTGTACATCTTGCCACGATTACTTTTGCTTTTTCTGATAATTTAATTCCTAAAACTCCGTCCATTAAGTTTTCAGTTACACTTGATGAAGCAGCAAGGAGCTGTGAATCTGAAGTTGACATTGTTGATGCCAAAATACCTGCAAGGATTACACCGGCAATTATTGCAAATAAAATACCATGTGAACTTAAAACATTTGCAATCTGAACAATAATTGTTTCTGAATCTTTTAAGTTATCAATAACGCCAACCTGTGACATTGTGTGACCGATAACACCAATGAAGATTGCTATAGCCATTGCAATAACAACCCAAACGCTGGCGATTCTTCTTGATAATTTGATTTTATTTTTATCTTCAATAGCCATAAATCTTAAAAGAATATGTGGCATACCGAAATATCCAAGTCCCCAAGCCAATGTTGAGAAAATAGTTATTATTCCATAAGGTGAAGATGAGTTAGTTGTTGCATCAAAGGTTGCGTTAAGATTAATGTAACCTGGTAAATCTTTTACATTAGAAGCAACAACATCAATACCACCTACTGAATATACTCCGTATCCAATAACAATTATTAATGCGACAGACATTACAATACTTTGGATAAAATCACTTGTACTTGCAGCCCAGAAACCACCAAGAGTAGTATAAGCAACAATTACGATTGCGCTAATAACCATGGCAGCCATATAGTCAACTCCAAATAATGAATGGAATAACTTACCACAGGCAGCAAAACCTGAAGCTGTATATGGTACAAAGAATATAATAATCATAAGAGCTGATACGCATTTAAGAACTTTTTTGTCTCTGTATCTGTTAGCAAAAAAGTCAGGAACTGTAATTGCATCTCCACAGATAACAGAATATTTTCTAAGTCTCTTTGCAACGATTAACCAGTTTACGTATGTACCAATGCCAAGACCTACAGCAGTCCAGAAAGCATTACAAATACCTGTAAGGTAGGCAACGCCCGGTAGTCCCATAAGAAGCCAGCTACTCATGTCTGAAGCTTCGGCACTCATTGCAGTAACGAAAGGTCCTAATTTTCTTCCGCCTAAATAAAAATCTTCGGTACTATTATTTACTTTTGAATAATAAACACCAATTCCAATAATTGCTACCATATAAACAATGATGGAAATTAAAATACCAATTTCTGATGTTGTCATAAAATTCTCCCCTCATAACAAAATTCTTCTATATTCTATAAAAAAAAAGAAATTTAATCAAGTAAAAAACAAAATAGTGACAAATAAAATATTAAAAAGCAACTAATAAAATATTAAAATAGCAACTAAAATAACATTAAAATAGCAACTAAAAAAGTAATTAATAAAAATAGTAAATAGGAATAAATTGAAAAATTAAGTGCAAAATAATAGTAAAAATTAAAGTGAGGATGGAAATATGGGTAGAATAATGGGAAAACAAAGCATAGCTTTTGATAATCCACCATATATTTTGGAAGGCGCTTCCATTGTAGGACAAAAAGAAGGTGAAGGACCCATGGGAAAGTTATTTGATGTGGTAGAACAGGATCCAATGCTTGGTCAGGATACATGGGAAGATGCAGAGAGTCTTTTACAAAAAGAAGTAATACAGAAACTTCTTTTTAAGTCTAATTTAAGTAAGGAAGACATCAGATACATTTTTGCAGGGGATTTGTTAGGACAACTTATAGCTACTACATTTGGCATACTGGATTTTGAAATACCTTTCTTTGGTCTGTATGGTGCCTGTTCCACAATTGGTGAAGCGTTAAGTATTGCGGCAATAACGGTAGACGGTGAAAATGCAGAAAACGTAATTGCCATAGCTTCAAGTCATTTTGCAAGTGCAGAAAGACAGTTTAGATTTCCACTTGCCTATGGAAATCAAAGACCTTATGCTGCAACCTGGACGGTAACCGGAGCTGGCGCAGTGGTGGTAAGTAAAAACAAAGGTTTTGCAAAAATCACAGGAATAACTACCGGCATAATTGTGGATTATGGTGTAAAAGATGCACAAAATATGGGGGCCTGCATGGCACCGGCAGCAGCAGATACCTTGTACAGACATTTTAAGGATTTCAACACCACACCTGAAGATTACGACAAAATAATAACCGGTGATTTAGGCATAGTTGGAAAGACAATTCTAATGGATTTATTAAGAGAAAAAGGATATGACATATCCAAAAAGCATATGGACTGTGGCGTGGAAATGTTTGATGGTAGTAGTCAGGACACACATGCAGGAGGAAGTGGCTGTGGTTGTGCTGCCACAATTCTAACATCATACATTTTTAAACAGTTAAAAAAGAAGGTCTGGAAAAAGATATTGTTTGTGCCTACAGGTGCTTTAATGTCTCCGGTAAGTTTTAATGAAGGAAACAGCGTTCCGGGAATTGCACATTTAGTACAAATAGAGGCAGATTAAAATGGCAATTAATATATATGTTTTAACTATAATCTCATAAGTAAATGAAATTGGTTAATAAGATGAATAAAATAAGATTAAATAAGATAAAAATAGAAGATTAAATAAGTACAGGTTAGTGACAATAAAAAAGTATATAATAAATAAAATTTAATTAAATATAAGAAGGATTAGAAATGATATTTATAAAAAGTTTTTTGGTAGGTGGAATTATTTGTGCCATTGTGCAAATATTTATTGATAAAACAAAACTAACTCCCGGAAGAATTATGGTAGGTTTAGTTTGCTTGGGAGTAATTTTAGGGGCAATAGGAATTTATGAACCTTTTTCAAAGTGGGCAGGCTGTGGCGCAACAGTGCCATTACTAGGCTTTGGAAATAATCTGTGGAAGGGAATGAAAGAAGCCATAGAAGAATCAGGTTTTTTAGGATTGTTTAAAGGCGGTTTTACTTCCAGTGCAGTTGGAATTTCTGGGGCGTTAATTTTCGGATATTTAGCATCTTTGATTTTTAAACCCAAAATAAAATAAAAGGTGACAAAATAGTAAAAAAACATTAAAAAAATAGCAGATGAAATAGTGAAAAAATTAACAAAATAAAAGAAAAAGTTTGCTCATAAAAGTGAAAAATAAAGTACGCTTAAAAGTATTAAGTAATCGCTATAAAAATTCAGTCCACA
This sequence comes from Eubacterium sp., assembly GCF_057858645.1. Classification (NCBI taxonomy): domain Bacteria; kingdom Bacillati; phylum Bacillota; class Clostridia; order Eubacteriales; family Eubacteriaceae; genus Eubacterium; species Eubacterium sp. The sequence goes on along the minus strand of NZ_DBLZZO010000002.1, from coordinate 11,919 downwards.
CTTAATAAAATAAAGCTCTAAAACAAAACACTTTACAATATTAAGTTTAATGTTTGAAATACTTGATAAAGTAAAGAAATTAATATATAATTCTCTTTAGTGTGTTAAAGTGTAAAAAAAGTAATACACGAGATTAAGAAAAATATATTAAGGAGGGCTACAAATATGTCATATGTAGACGAGGTATTAGCTAAGGTTCATGAAAAGAACGCTAGCGAACCAGAATTTTTACAGGCAGTTGATGAAGTATTAGAATCACTTAGACCTGTAATCGAAAAGAACGAGGAAAAATTTAAGAGGGAAGCATTACTTGAAAGAATTTGCGAACCTGAAAGACAGATTAAGTTTAGAGTTCCTTGGGTTGATGATAATGGACAGGTACAGGTAAATACAGGATACAGAGTACAGTTCAACTCAGCTATTGGACCATACAAGGGTGGTTTGAGACTTCACCCATCAGTAAACATTGGTATTATTAAATTCTTAGGATTTGAACAGGTTTTCAAAAACTCACTTACAGGACTTCCAATCGGTGGTGGTAAAGGTGGTTCTGACTTTGATCCTAAGGGAAAATCAGATAGAGAAGTTATGGCATTCTGCCAGAGCTTTATGACAGAACTTTGCAAATATATCGGAGCAGACACAGACGTACCAGCCGGTGATATTGGAACAGGTGCAAGAGAAATCGGATATTTGTTCGGACAGTATAAGAGAATTCGTGGATTATATGAAGGTGTTCTAACAGGTAAGGGACTTACATACGGTGGTTCTTTAGCTAGAACAGAAGCTACAGGATACGGATTACTTTACTTAACACAGGAATTAATGAAAGATCATGGGGAAACAATGGAAGGCAAGACAGTAGTTGTATCAGGTGCTGGTAACGTTGCTATCTATGCTATTCAGAAAGCTCATCAGATGGGAGCTAAGGTTGTTACATGTTCTGATTCAACAGGATGGATTTATGATCCAGAAGGAATCGATGTAGATCTTCTTAAAGAAGTTAAGGAAGTTAAGAGAGCAAGACTTACAGAATATGCTGCAGCAAGACCTTCAGCTGAATATCATGAAGGACGTGGAGTATGGCAGATTAAGTGTGATATCGCTCTTCCATGTGCTACACAGAATGAATTACTTATTGATGATGCTAAGCAGTTAGTTGCAAACGGATGTAAAGCTGTTTGTGAAGGTGCTAACATGCCTACAACAATTGATGCAACAGAATACTTACAGGAAAACGGAGTTTGGTTCGTTGGTGGTAAGGCTGCTAATGCAGGTGGTGTTGCTACATCAGCTCTTGAAATGTCACAGAACTCAGAAAGACTTTCATGGACATTTGAAGAAGTTGACGCTAAATTACAGACAATCATGGTAAATATTTATCGTAACATCAGTGATGCTGCTAAGAGATACGGATTTGAAGGCAACTATGTAGCAGGTGCTAACATCGCCGGATTCGAAAAGGTTGCAGAAGCTATGGAAGCACAGGGTGTTTGCTAATTATTGTAATCAAATATAATAACATAAATAAAGGCGTGTTACTGTATGGTAGCACGTCTTTTTTTTATTGTTACATTTTCAATTATTATAGGAATGAAAGACTTAAAAAGGAGAAAAGTGAACATTCAATCCTGGTGTCAGGTGGATATGGAGGCTGACGGTGAGCAAGAGGTAGTATTACAGACAGATTCGGGAAATGAGCTTGTATTAACTTATAAAGATGGAAAAGTGTATTCTTATGCATTCCCATTTAGAGGCATGAAGAATATAAAGACAGATGGGACTTTTGAAAGTTACAAAGGAGATATAAAAAGATCAAAGCAGAAAAATAAAATTATCTTAAGGATGAAAAGATAGCTTCTATAAAAGTAATGAGATAGACGAAATATTACAAAAAATAAAAGGCTCTAGCCGTTTGGCTAGAGCCTTTTGTAGTGGGAATCTATTCTTCAGAAGTATTTTTCTTTGATGAATTACCTGAAGTTTTTGACTTTGTATCAGCTTTGGCTTTTGCAGTTGTTTTTTTATTGTTTTCTTTTGTAGAACCTTTAGAATCTGAATCGCTTTTAGCCTTAGCTGTTGTTTTACTTCCTGATTTAGCAGTTGTCTGATTCTCACTGGCGTTTGTAGTAGTAGAACTGTAATATTTTTTCTTTGTGTAGTAATTATTGCTGTTACTGTATGATTTTGTGTAACTGTTTGAATGATAATTACATTTTGCCGGTTCACTACCTTTTTTGTAATATTCAACATGAGTTTCAGGACAAACACCGTCAATGGCAACTTTTCCTGAAGAATCGCATATATCGTATGCTTTTACATTTTTTCCCTGTTTAAAGTTTGTCTTTTTGTATTTTTTTACTTTATCAATTTTGCTAACAATCTTTGACCACATTCTTTCATGGAATGCCTGATCACCTGATAATGACTTATTTTCATCATATCCTGTCCATATTGAGGCTGTAAGATATGGTGTGTAACCACAGAACCATAAGTCATATTCACTTGAAGTAGTACCTGTTTTTCCAGCTACAGGCATGTCGTCGTCAAGCTGGCAGGATGTACCTGTACCGGAAGTAACAACGCTTTCCATTGCTTCTGTTAAAAGAACCGCTGTAGATTCTTTTAAAACTGTGTGAGTAGTAGGAGTAGTTCTGTCAAGAAGAACACGTCCGTTTTCGTCAATTACCTGTGAATAAAAAGCAGGTTGTGTATATGTTCCTAAGTTAGCAATGGTTGCGTAAGCGGCAGTCATTTCTAAGTTAGTAACACCATCTGTAATACCGCCTAAAGCTAAAGGCTGATGTATATCAGATGTAACTGAACCATCTTTTTCAACACGATTATCAACAAGAGTTGTTATTCCAAAATTACATAAGTAATCGTAACCAAGTTGTGGTGTAATTGCTGTAATTGTTTTTACTGCACATACATTCATTGAGTCAGCGATGGCTTTCTTAACAGTTACTGTTCCACGATAACCACTGTACCAGTTATTAACTGAACGACCATTTGCATATCTATATGGCTCATCAACAATAGTAGTTGAAAGAGTATAGCCCATTGTGTCAATTGCAGGTGCATAAGCAGATAATACCTTAAAAGTAGAACCCGGCTGACGGGTTGAATCCGTTGCTCTGTTTAGAGAAAGGTTTACATTTTTCTTTCCACGTCCACCAACAATGGCTTTAACATAGCCTGTATTCTGATCCATTACTGTAAATGAAACCTGAGGTTGTGGATTATAGTACAATGTTTCAGCCTGAATGTAGCCTAATTTTTTCTTTACACCTTTTTTGTAATACTTTCGTTTTAAATGTTTCTTGTAAGCGTCAACTTCAGCCTTGGCTGATTCTTTTGATGAAAAGATTAACTGATAATTGCTTTCGCCTAAAACTTTTCTGTGGTAGGTACTAATATCACTTTCATCATAATTATCAACTGTGCCGTCAGGATTTTGAACTGTCCATGCCCAGTTAATTGAGTAATAAATTGAGTATGGATAATTTGCATCATTAGATGTTTCTTCGTCACAAATCTTCTGAATGTCACTATCCTGTGTTGAGTAAATTTTTAATCCGCCACTGTACACTGCGTTGTAAGCCTGAGTGTATGAGTAGCCTTTGATGGACTGTAAATCATCCATAACCTGATTAATAACTTCATCTACAAAATATGAATTAATTGAATTACTGTTTTTTTCAATTTTGTTATTAACCTTCTGAATTCTTGAGTAAACATCATCTTTTAAAGCCTGTTTATATTCCTTCTTAGTAATATGACCTGCGGCTTTCATATTCTTAAGAATCTTTTTACGTCTTTTAGCATTATGCTTAGGATTCAAAATCGGATCATAGTAAGAAGGATTCTGTGTAATAGAAGCAATTACTGCTGATTCAGAAATTGTTAATTTCTTTGCCTTCTTATTAAAATATCTTCTTGAGGCTGCCTCAACTCCTAAAGTATTAGAACCTAAGTTAATAGTATTTAGGTATGTTTCTAATATTTTGTCTTTTGATGTGACTTTTTCTAATTGAACTGCAAGATACTGTTCCTGAATCTTTCGTTTAAAAGAAGCGAGGAAAGAACTTTCATTTGTCCAGTTAGTAAAGACATTATTCTTCAAAACCTGCTGAGTTAAGGTACTGGCACCTTCTGACGGATTCATTGTTGTAAGTGCAATGAAAGCAGCTCGACCGATACCCTGTACATCAATACCGTTGTGTTCGTAGAAACGAGAGTCCTCAGTATCAATAAAAGCCCATTTCAAATGATCAGGAACCTGATCCAGACTTATCTTGATTCTGTTAGAACCGGATGTTACAAGGGTACTGATTTTTTTATTATTAGAATCATAAACAGTAGTAGCTGATGCCGAAGGCGTGATGGAAATATCATCTACCGATGGGGCACTTTTGATAATTCCATGTAAAAGTCCTAAGCCCAGAAATCCTACTGTAATAATAAGGAGAACTAAAAGATAAAGAAATACTTTTAATACTCCAACTAATGATTTTGAAACCACTTTTCTTTGTACAGAAACTAAATCTTTTTGTTTGTCAATGGTCTCTCTGTATCCAAAATTCATAGAAAACCTCCTATTCCGTTCAATTATATCAAAAGACATACATTAAATAAAGGGGAAGTTTGTCGCCAAAAATCGAATGCAAATATTAGTTTTTATAATAAAAAAGATTTGCAATATTTGTCAGTGTGGATATGGAGAAAAAAGTATGTTAAAATGGCAGAGATAAATTTTAGTTAAAGTAAAAGGAAAAAGTACATTAATGGAAGAATTTTACATGGTTGACGGTCCGGCTCAGGTAGAAATCGTAGAGAAAAAATCAAGGTTTATTGCCAATGTTTTTCCCGTTGATTCTGAGGAGCAGGCATTAGAAATAATAGAGAAAACTAAGAAACAGTATTGGGATGCAAGGCATAACTGTTTCGCTTTTGTAATAGGAAAGAACAATGAAGTGCAGAGATTCAGTGATGATGGAGAGCCCCAGGGAACAGCAGGTAAACCGATTTTGGAAGTGCTGACAAAAGGTAATATCCATAACACCCTTATAATTGTTACAAGATATTTTGGTGGTACATTGCTTGGCACAGGTGGGCTTGTAAGAGCGTACGGTCAAAGCTCTAAGGCAGCAATAGAAAACAGTCGGCTTTTGAGAGTTTGCGAAGGTGTTAGTTTTTCAGTTGAGTGTGATTACAATAGCATTGGAAAAATAAAATATATAATTGCACAAATGAATATAGAAGCAAAAGAAGAGTACGGCGCAAATGTTAAATTAGATATTGAAATGCCAAAAGAAAATTTTGAAAAATTTAAAAGTCAGGTGGTAGAGGCTACTAACGGACAGGCGGTATTTAGCAGAGTTGATGATATTGAATATAAGCAAAAATGTACTGATTAACTTCACTATATAAATACAAAATAGAAATAATGGAAAAAACGCTAGTTGTAAACGTAATAAAATACAAATAAATCCATTATAATATAATAGGAAAAGATTGAAAAAAATTAAGTTTGTGATAAAATAAATAAGGTTATGCCTATGCGCAGATTAGTGAAAGTGAGTTTTGAAATTACTTTTGAAAAAGTATATAGCGTAGGTTTATTATAGAAACTAACAATTAACACATATTATAAAAAGCAGATTAATAAATACAAATAAGGAGATAAAAGATGATTAGAGAAGATGTTAGAAACATTGCCATTATTGCCCATGTAGACCATGGTAAAACAACTTTAGTAGATGAACTTTTAAAGCAAAGTGGTGTTTTTAGAGAAAATCAGGAAGTTGCTGAAAGAGTAATGGATTCAAATGATATTGAAAGAGAAAGAGGTATTACAATTCTTTCTAAGAATACAGCAGTAACTTATAAGAATACAAAGATTAACATTATTGATACACCGGGCCATGCTGATTTTGGTGGAGAAGTAGAACGTGTTCTTAAAATGGTAAACGGTGTTGTTTTAGTTGTTGATGCTTTTGAAGGTGCAATGCCTCAAACAAGATTCGTTTTAAAGAAAGCATTAGAATTAAGCTTACCTGTTATTGTATGTATCAACAAGATTGACAGACCGGAAGCAAGACCTAGCGAAGTAATTGATGAAGTATTAGAGTTATTTATCGACTTAGATGCTAACGAAGATCAGCTTGAATGTCCTTTTGTATTTGCATCAGCAAAGCAGGGATTTGCCAAATTAGATATGGAAGATCCTGATGTAGACATGAAGCCTTTATTTGAAACAATTATTGATTATATACCTGCTCCAGAAGGTGATCCTGAAGCGGATACACAGGTTCTTATTAGTACAATTGACTACAACGATTATGTAGGTAGAATCGGTGTTGGTAAGGTTGATAATGGTACAATCAAAGTAAATCAGGATGTAGTTTTAGCAAACTATCATGATCCTGAAAACACAAAGAGAGTAAAAATCAGCAAACTTTATGAATTTGAAGGATTAAATAAAGTAGAAGTTAATGAAGCAACAGTTGGTTCAATTGTAGCTATTTCAGGTATTGCGGATATTAGTATTGGGGATACAATCTGCTCAATCGAAAATCCAAAGCCAATACCATTCCAGAAGATTTCTGACCCAACAATTTCTATGCAGTTTATGGTAAATGACAGCCCATTAGCAGGTCAGGAAGGTAAGTTTGTTACATCTCGTCATTTAAGAGACAGACTTATGAGAGAATTAAACACTGATGTTTCTTTAAGAGTTGAAGAAACAGATGAGAAGAACTCATTTAAAGTATCAGGTCGTGGAGAACTTCATTTATCTGTACTTATTGAAAACATGAGACGTGAAGGTTACGAATTTGCAGTAAGTAAAGCAGAAGTAATTTACAAGGAAGATGAACGGGGCAAGAAGTTAGAGCCAATGGAAATTTGTTACATTGATGTACCTGAAGAATTCTCAGGAGCAATTATTGAAAAATTAAGTAACAGAAAAGGTGAATTACAGGGAATGGCACCAACAGGTGACGGATTTACAAGACTTGAATTCTCAATTCCATCAAGAGGTCTTATTGGATACAGAGGTCAGTTTATGACTGACACAAAGGGTAACGGTATCATGAACGCAATGTTCGATGAATACGGTCCTTATAAGGGAGAAATCCAGTACAGAAAACAGGGTTCACTTATTGCTTTTGAAGCAGGTGAAGCGATTACTTACGGCTTATTTAATGCTCAGGAGCGTGGTACATTATTTATAGGACCTGGCGAAAAAGTATATTCAGGTATGATTGTAGGTCAGACAGGTAGAGCTGAAGACATCGAAGTAAATGTTTGTAAGACAAAGCATTTATCAAACACAAGAACATCAAGTTCTGATGAAGCTTTAAGATTAGTGCCTAAGAAGGAATTAAGTCTTGAGCAGGCATTAGAGTATATTGATACAGATGAATTACTTGAAATTACACCTGAAAGCTTAAGAATCAGAAAGAAAATATTAGATCCAACATTAAGAAAGAGAGCTAATATTAGAAAACAGAATCAATAATACTTGATTTTTATCAGGTATGTGGAAAGCATAAAATCGTGTGTGAGTTTTAATCGCACACGATTTTTGCGTTATTATTGAAAATTAATTGCACAAAAAAGTTATTTTTGACACATTCTTAAAAATAAAATCAATTACTAAATTCCTAAAGTAAAATGTAAGAGTAGCATTTAGCTGACAATATTTTAATATTTACCGGAGGAAGAATAGTAATGAATTATGAGAAGTTTGTAAAGGAAGTTAAAAGAGGGGTTGAAGACATTGTTGAAAAGGAATTAGGTGAGGGAGTAGTTGTAGTACGAAATGTTTTAAAGAACAACAATGTTAGAAGAAAAGCCATTAGTATTGTAAGGAAAGAAGAGGTGGCTACACCTACGATATATTTAAGAAATTATTTTGTAGATTTTAAGCATGGAAGAGACATGACAAATATATGTACTGAGATTTTTAACATGTATTTATATAGTATGGATAGCTTTAATGCAGATATAGATTTAAGAGACATAGCAGATTTTGAGAAAGTAAAGACCATGATACATTATAAGTTGATTAATTATGAAATGAATAAAGAATTGCTGAAAAAAGTACCCCATTTAAAGTTTTTAGATTTGGCAATTGTATTTTATATCATGGTTTCGGAAGATGGGGAAGGTCAGGCAACTGCATTAATTCATAAAGAACATTTGGAAGGCTGGGGAATTTCCAGAAAAGAACTTAGGGATATTGCGTTCAAAAATACATGGGATAAATTCCCTGTTGTAGTTACACCAATGGAAGATATTATTTCAGATATGATATTAAAAGATATATTAGGAGATGAAGACTGGGTGGAAGATGAGTTTGGAAGTAATTATGGAAATGGATACGGAGACGAATTTGGAGAAAATTTTGAGGGTGATGAAGGCGAAATAATAAGCGAAGATACAATGTACGGAGATTACACTTACGGAGAACTTAAGACTTTAGTAAGAGAAGAAGTTAATAATATGAAAATAGAAGATATTAATATGTATGTTATGTCCAATACCATGAAATTAAATGGGGCAACCTGCATTACATATCCACACGCAATAGAGAATTTTGCCAATGAACATGACAGTGATGTTTACATTATTCCAAGCTCAATACATGAAGTGATTTTAATTCCTGATATTAGCTGTTCAAGAGAATATATTGATGAAATGATAAGGGATGTAAATCGAAGACAGTTAGATCCGGTAGACGTGTTATCAGACCATGTTTATATGTATAGAAGAGATATTGGTGAGATAGAATAAAATGCATCTGGCCAGAATCGAACTGGCATTATCGCCTCCGGAGGGCGACGTTCTATCCATTAGACTACAGATGCATAGCTTTTATTTTACATTAGAATTAAGAAGGGTTCAATACCTGCTAAGTTGAATTTTAGTTTTATTTTTGATATTATGAGAGAAATTGTTGAATAAAGGAGATGTGAAACGTGGATAATCCAAAGGATTTCGAAGAAGATGAAAATAAATTATCCAAGGAAGAGCTTGATGCACTTCTAAAGGAAGTAGAAAACGATAGCAGACAGGTAGTAAGAAGAGAACAACCTGTAAAAAAGAAAAATATTAGATTTGATATGATAATTGCAGCAGTTATAGCATTTGTTATTGTAGTTGGAGGTGTTTTATTAGTAAGACATTTTGTTGTTAATACTCCATCAAAGGCAGAGAAAGCTGTAGCTGAGAATCCACTACAGGACGACAAGTATCCTGAAATAACTGACGTTGTAAAAAATTATCTCAATGCTTTTTTAATTGAAGATGACGCAAAGAGAGCTGAGACAATTGCACAGTATGTTGGAAACTTATATGACATTAACAGCGTGAAGCAAAGAACTTATGTATCGGAATATAGTGACGTTGAATGTTACACAAAGAAAGGTCCTTATGATGACACGTATGTAGTTTATGCATATTATCAGATGGGACTTAAGAATATTGACACAACAGTTCCTGCAATTACCAGATTATATGTTGTTAGGGATAAGAAAACAGGAAATGTTTATATTCAAAATGATAGTGGTGATGATATTCAAAAATACATGAATAAAGTTACAAAAGATTCTGATGTTCAGGATTTATTAAAAGATGTTCAGGAAGAATTTGAAAGTGTTAAGGCATCAGATCCTAAGGTTAAGGCTTATTATGATGCTATTAATGCTAAAGCAAATGAAAAGAAAAATGGGACTACTACAGGAACTTCAAACAATAAGAATGAAACAACTGCATCTCATACATCTAACAATGCAACAACAAAAGCATCTGTGACAACACAGGCACCTACTACAAAGGTGAATAGTGCAACAAAGCCACAGACAACAGCTTCAAAAAATAACAAAAACAAATAGAAATTAGTAGGTCAAATAAATGGAAAACGTATGTTATATAGTTGGTGCCGGAGATAACTCCGGTACCAATTTTACTAAAAAAGAAAATGATTTTGTAATAGCGGCAGATGGCGGTTTTGAAAAAATACACCAACTTGGAATAGAACCTGATTTGGTAATAGGTGATTTTGACTCTTTAGGATATGTTCCTGTTGGTGACAATGTGGAAAAGCACAAAGTAATGAAAAACGAAACAGATATGATGATTTGTGTTAAGACAGCATTGCACAAAGGCTTTAATATCATTGTGATTTTCGGAGGAACCGGTGGAAGGATAGACCATACTTTTGCCAATATACAAACACTTTTATATGCATCACAATTAGGAGCCAACATTAAGATGGTTGATGGTAATAACACATATACAGTTGTTTCAGATGGTTCGATTTCAATAACAGGAAAAGAAAAAAATATATTTTCGGTTTTTGCGATAAACGGAGTTGCTCATAATGTTACAATAAAAAATGCATTATATAATATAGAAAGCTATAAGCTTGAGGAAAACAGACCTTTAGGGGTAAGCAATCAGTTTGTAAATGCAAATCCTGTTATATCAGTTGGAAAAGGAAGTCTTCTAATTGTATATTAAACTAATCAGATATGTATACAATACTTTGCCAACTTGACAAAAAATGTTAAAGAATATAGAATAAATAATGAAAAATATGTCGCTAGGGGTGCCGGATGGCTGAGAGATGTATATCGACCCTCACTACTTGATATGGTTAGTACCATCGTAAGGAAGCATTTAGTTATGTATAGGTTCTCTGGTGATATTATATTCTAAAGAGGACTTTTTTTATGGAAAAAACAAAGAAAACAGGAACATTGGTAGAATGTTCAGTTTTGATTGCTATGGCTTTTGTGTTAAGCTTTATTAAGATTATCGACATGCCATACGGTGGAGCAGTAACAGCGGCAAGTATGTTGCCTATTATAATTGCAGGTTACAGACATGGATTGAAATGGGGACTTATTACAAGTTTTACATATAGTATTTTGCAATTATTAACAGGTCTATCAAATGTTTCTTATGCTACATCAACAACAGCTATGATTGCCATAATTCTTTTAGACTACATTGTGGCTTTTACAGTGCTTGGTTTACTTGGTGTTGTTAAGAAAAATAAACATCAGACAGGTGCCTTAGTTTTAGGAACATTGATTGTTTGTTTATTAAGATATTTATGTCATTTTATTACAGGTTGTACAGTATGGGCAGGTGTATCAATTCCAACAGCTGATGGAGCATTATATTCTTTAGTATACAATGGAGCATACATGATTCCTGAAACTGTAGTTACAGTATATGTTATGGCGCTTGTTTCAAATTCAATTGATTTAAGAGCAGCAAAACCTGTAACAAGAGAAAAGTCAAAGAACATTATGGCTGTTTTAAATGGCGTATTAGTATGTGGTATAGCAATAATTGTTGACTTCCTAATTATATTTAGACAAATCCAGACAGAAGACGGATTTAAGATAACACTTATCGCAAATACAAACTGGATGTTAGTAGGTGTGATTTTATTAGTAGGTGTTATTGTTGGTGGCTTAACTTATGTAATTACTAAATTAGTAGTTTCAAAAAAGAAAACTGTTTTGCCTAGAAGAGAAAATTAATAAATCAGAAACAAACCTTGAAAGAAAATAAAGCTGATTAATAAGCAAATTAATTACCAAAGCGAATTAATTACCAAAACTAATTAATTGCAAAAACGAATAATTAATCATGCTGAAAAATAAATAATAATATTTATAGATATGTATTTGTGTGAATGTAAAATATAAATAAGGGTATTAGAAATAAATTAAACTATAAACTATTAGAGGGAGAGTACATGTTCTATAAATTTGTTAGCTGAAGCTGTAACAAAATGTTGCAGCTTCTTTTTAGCATTTTGTAGCTGAAGTTTAATTTGTTTTAGTTTGAGTTAAAAGTTTTATTGCTTTATATATTAGTTAAGGTTTTTGCTAA